>NZ_JBSIBZ010000019.1:0-122586 GCF_058245575.1 Streptomyces sp. UF-297
CCCCCCGGGCCGCAGGGGCAGGAGGAGCACGCGGCGCTGCTGGCCGCGCTGGCCGGCCAGGACCCCGCCTCCTGCCCGCTGGTGGTGGAGGCCGCGCGGTCGGGCAACGCCAACCTCCAGATACGCCCCGAGGACCTGTCCGCCTTCGGCCATGACGCCGAGGGCGCTCCGCTGCTGGCCCGGGCCGCGGTCACCTCGCTGCTGTGCGTCCCCGCGCGCCTGCCCTCGCAGGCCGTACGGGGCGTGCTGACGCTCTTCCGTACGGGCGGCAGACGCGCCTTCAGCATGGCCGAGGCGGGGGTGGTGGACCGCGTCTCGCGCCATCTGGCGCTGGCGCTGCGGCCGTGACGCACCGGCCGTGACCCGGCGCGCCACGGCGCCACGGCGGCCCGCTCGCAGGCGGTCCGCGCTCAAGCCGCCTCGCGCCCGCCCACCTGGTCGCACAGGCGCGTGCAGGTGCGGTTGATCAGGCGTGAGACGTGCATCTGGGAGATGCCCAGGCGGTCGGCGATACGGCTCTGCGTCATGTCGCAGAAGAAGCGCAGATACAGGATCTGCCGCTCCCGCTCGGGGAGTTTGCGCAGTTTGGGCTTGATGGCCTCGCGGTCCACGACCAGGTCGAAGCCGGGTTCGGGGCCGCCGAGGGTGTCGACCAGGGCGTAGCCGTCGTCCGCGCCGGGGAGTTCGGCGTCCAGGGAGAGCGTGGAGAAGCTCTCCAGGGCCTCCATCCCCAGCAGCACGTCCTCCTCGGACATGCCGGTGTGCTCGGCGATGCGGGCGGCGGAGGGCCCGTGGTCGTCCAGTGAGTGGGACAGTTCGTGGGTCGCGGCGCGTACGCGGTTGCGCAGCTCCTGGACGCGGCGGGGCACGTGCAGGCCCCACATGTGGTCGCGGAAGTGGCGCTTGACCTCACCGACGATGGTGGGCACCGCGAAGCTCTCGAAGGCGCAGCCGCGCGCCGGGTCGTACCGGTCGACGGCCTTGACCAGGCCGAGGGCGGCCACCTGGGTGAGGTCCTCGGTGGTCTCGCCGCGGTTGCGGAAGTGCCGCGCCAGGCGCTCGGCCATGGGGATCCAGGCGCACACGATGCGCTGGCGCAGCTCGTCGCGCTCGGGCCCGTCGGGCATCGCGATCAGCCGACGGAAGTCCTCGGCGGTGTCGGGCGCGTCGTCGTGGGGGTGCTTGTTGCGCCGTTTGCCGGTCCGCCTGACGTCCTGGCGGCGCTCGCCGCGGGTGGGCTGCCGGGCGGGCTCGCGCGCGGCGGGCTGGACCGGCTGATCACCGGGTGCGGTCGGCTGGTCGAGCGCATGCAGCGTGCCGTGCCGGGTGGGTGCTGAGGGCATTTTCCGGGCTCCCTGATCGGTGGACGAAAGGTCCCCACGGGAGCGCGACCGAATAAGCACACTCACAGAGAGCGCAGGGGCTCCCGCGGGCGTGCCTCCGGTCCGAAGCACATCGGTTCGGGTGCCCGCACCCGATGGCGGTAAACGCCTTGCCGTCCGATCCCCCATATCCCCTTCCGGTTGCGGCACTTGCCTGCCTGTTGCCCGGCAGAAACGGCCCGTTCCGCAGGTTTCCCACGGGCGGCGCGGGGCTACTCGGCCCTGGCAGCGCGCCCGGCCGGCCCGTACGCCGATGCCGCCCCTGCCCCGTACGGCACCGCCTGACCCCGAGGAGCCAGCACGATGAGCCAGAAGGTCTCCGATCACATCCTCGCCCGGCTGCGCGAGTGGGGTGTCGAGCATGTCTTCGGCTACCCGGGCGACGGCATCAACGGCCTGCTCGCCGCATGGGGCAGGGCCGAGAACGAGCCGCGCTTCGTCCAGGCCCGGCACGAGGAGATGGCCGCCTTCCAGGCCGTGGGGTACGCCAAGTTCAGCGGCCGGGCCGGAGTGTGCGCGGCGACCTCGGGGCCCGGCGCGGTGCATCTGCTCAACGGGCTGTACGACGCCAAGCTGGACCATGTGCCGGTGGTGGCGATCGTCGGGCAGACCCACCGCAGCGCCATGGGCGGCTCGTACCAGCAAGAGGTCGATCTGCACACCCTGTTCAAGGACGTGGCCTCGGAGTTCGTGGAGACGGTGACCGTCCCCGAGCAGCTGCCCAACGTCCTGGACCGCGCCTTCAGGACGGCGTACGCCCGCCGCGCGCCCACGGCCGTCATCGTCCCCGCGGACGTCCAGGAGCTCGACTACGAGCCGCCCGGCCACGCGTTCAAGATGGTGCCCTCCAGCCTGGACCGCAGCGGCTGGACGGCGGTGCCCTCCGCCGACGCGCTGGAGCGCGCCGCCGAGGTGCTCAACGCGGGCCGCAAGGTGGCGATCCTGGTCGGGCAGGGCGCTGCGGGGGCGCGCGCCGAGGTCGTGCAGGCCGCCGACACGCTCGGCGCGGGGGTCGCCAAGGCGCTGCTGGGCCTGGATGTGCTCAGCGACGAACTCCCCTACGTCACCGGCCCGGTGGGCCTGCTGGGCTCCCGCCCCTCCTACGAGCTGATGCGGGACTGCGACACCCTGCTGACCATCGGGTCCAGCTTCCCCTACAGCCAGTTCCTCCCCGAATTCGGGCACGCCAGGGCCGTACAGATCGACCTGGACCCGCACATGATCGGGATGCGCTACCCCTACGAGGTCAACCTGGTCGGGGACGCCCGCTCGACGCTGGCCCGGCTGCTGCCGCTGCTGGAGCCCAAGGACGGCAAGGAGTCCCTGCGCTGGCGCGAGGACCTGATCGCGAACGTGCAGCGCTGGCGGGAGGTCATGGCGCGGCGGGCCTCGCTGAGCGCCGACCCCGTCAACCCCGAACTGGTCGCCCACGCGCTGGATCCGCTGCTGCCCTCGGACGCGATCGTGACCTGCGACTCGGGTTCGGTGACCAACTGGTACGCGCGGCACCTGCGGATGCGCGGCACCATGCGGGCCTCGGTGTCGGGGACGCTGGCGACGATGGGGTGCGCGGTGCCGTACGCCATCGGCGCGAAGTTCGCCCACCCCGACCGGCCGGTGATCGCGCTGGTGGGGGACGGCGCGATGCAGATGAACGGGCTGGCGGAGCTGATCACGGCGGCCAAGTACCGCTTCGCCTGGGACGATCCGCGCCTGGTGATCGGCGTGTGGAACAACCGCGATCTCAACCAGGTGACCTGGGAGATGCGGGCGATGGGCGGCGCCCCGCAGTTCCTGCCCTCGCAGGAGATCCCGGACGTCTCCTACGCGGCGTTCGCCGGGTCGCTGGGCCTGGTCGGGATACGGGTGGACAAGCCGCAGGACGTGGCGGAGGCGTGGGGGCAGGCGCTCTCGGCCCAGGGGCCCGCGGTGGTGGAGTTCGTCACCGACCCCGCCGTACCGCCCATTCCGCCGCACGCGACCTGGCAGCAGATGGAGGCCACGGCCGAGGCGGTGGTCAAGGGGGACGCGGACCGCGGGTCGGTGATCAAGCAGGGTCTGAAGGCGAAGGTGCAGGAGTTCCTGCCCGGGCGGCACAAGCCGGGGACACCGGAGCCGCCGCCGTCCGGGAAGCCGGGCTCCCCCGAAGGGAGCGAGGGGTGACACGCCTGACGGCCTCCGCTCGCCGGGCCACGGCATCCGGGCGCCGTGGCCCGGTCCTCTCCCGCCTCGCCCGGCACACCGCCCTCGGCGCCCTGACCGCCCTGGGCCGCATCCTCCACGTGCTGACCGATGGGAGCTGCCGAGCACGATGAAAGTGGAACGGCTGGACGTCACGGCCTACACCGTCCCCACCGACGCGCCGGAGGCCGACGGGACCCTGGCCTGGGACACCACGACCGTCGTGGTGGTCGAGGCGCGCTGCGGGACCACCACCGGCCTGGGCTGGACCTATGCGGCGGCGGACGCGGGATCGGTGGTCCGCGAGCTGCTCGCCCGCTGCGTGCTGGGCCGCAGCGCGCTGGACGTGGCGGGCGCGTACGAGGCGATGAGCCGGATGGTGCGCAACGCGGGCCGCCCCGGGATGGTGGCCTGTGCGCTGTCCGCGGTGGACATCGCGCTGTGGGACCTGAAGGCGCAGCTGCTGGGGCTGCCGCTGCTGCGGCTGATCGGCGCGGTGCGCGAGGAGGTGCCGCTGTACGGGTCCGGCGGCTTCACCACGTACCACGACACCCATCTGGCAACGCAGTTGAACGGGTGGGTGCACGGCCAGGGCATCAACCGCGTCAAGATCAAGATCGGCGAGGAGTGGGGCCGCAACGTCCAGCGGGACCTCAAGCGCGTACGGCACGCCCGCAAGGCGATCGGGCCGCGCGCCGAGCTGTACGTGGACGCCAACGGCGCCTACACCCGCAAGCAGGCGGTCCGGGTGGGCAAGGCGCTGGCGGAACAGGGGGTGGGCTGGTTCGAGGAGCCGGTCTCCTCCGACGACCTGACGGGCCTGCGCGTGGTGCGCGACCTGGTGGTCAGCGATGTCGCGGCCGGTGAATACGGCTACGACCTGCCCTACTTCGCACGGATGGCGCCCGTCGTGGACTGCCTGCAGATCGATGCCACCCGCTGCGGCGGGATCACGGTGTGGCTGCGCGCGGCGGCCGTCGCCGAGTCGCACGGCCTGGAGGTCTCCGCGCACTGCGCCCCGCATGTGCACGCCCACCCGGCCGCGTGCGTCCCCAACCTGCGCCACATCGAGTGGTTCCACGACCATGTGCGCATCGAGTCGATGCTCTTCGACGGCGGCCTGGACCCCTCGGGCGGCACGGTGCGGCCGGCGGGCAAGGGCCTGCCGGGCCACGGCCTGAGCTTCCGCCACGAGGCGGCGACGGCCTACCGGGTGCTGTGAGCGGCCCGGCCCGCTCCCCGGCCGCTCACTCCCCGGGTCCCCGGGTCACTCCCCCGGGACGAAGACGCAGAACTCGTTGCCCTCCGGGTCGGCGAGGATGTCCCACTCGATGTCGCCGCCGCGCCGGCGCACCAGGGTGGCCCCCAGCTCCAGCAGGCGTGCGGTGTCGCCGAACACGTCCAGGTGCATACGGTTCTTGACGGTCTTGGCCTCCTCGACGCGGTTGATCCAGATCAGCGGGCCGCCGCCGGTCGGGTCGACGATGGGCACCGGCCAGTGCACGGGGGCCGCGGCGTCACCGGGGGTGTCGCGGCGTACGTAGCCGATGGCGGCGCACCACCAATCGGCCAGCGCCTGATGGTCGTTGGCGTCCAGCGCCAGGTCCTTGAAGCGGGCGGGGGTGCTCGGCGTCGTGGGCGCGTCGCCCGCCGCGGCGGGGTCGGGCGCCTCGGGCGCCTCGTAGCGGTGGACCTCCACTTGAGCTTCCTCTCCCCAGTCCTGGTACTCGGTCACCCGGCGTACCCAGCCCAGCCGTTCGTACAGGGCGATGGCCGCGGTGTCGGACGACGTTACTTCCAGGACGGCGCGCAGGCCGCGCCGGGCCGCCTCGCGCTCCAGCGTACGCAGCAGACGCGCGCCGGTCCCCCGGCCGCCGGCGGCCGGACTGACGAACAGGCGGTTCACCGCACGGCCGCAGAGCGCGCCGTGGCCCACGATCCGGCCGTCCTCCTCGGCGACCCAGGCATCGGTGAGCCCCTCGGGCGTCAGCCAGCGCTCGGGGTCGTCGGGCCAGTGGTGGGGATAGCCGCTGTGTTCGTGCACCTCGGCCAGAATCCGCGCGCAGCCTTCTAGGTCGGCCGTCCTCCGTCGTCTGATGATCACGTGGCCATGAAAGCACAACCGCTCAACGGACTTCGGCGGAGCGCACACTGTCCGACGCGCAACGGGCGCAGTGCGGTATCCACTTCAGCGCTCCGTGCGACCGGGGCGCATCGGGGCGCGCGCGCCGGCCGCGCCCAGGCCGCCGGGGCTCGGTGCGGAGGCGGTGCCGGGGGCGTGGGCGGCGGCTGCCGTGCCGCCGTCCCCGGAGTGGGTGTGGTCGTGCGGCCGGTTGCGGGCGGCGTTCTTGAGCGTCACGGCCAGCGCGGCCAGCACCACGGCGACGATCAGCGCCGCCGCCCAGCCGGGCATCGCCAGCCCGGTGGCCAGCACCAGGAACGCGGTGAACGCGCCGCCCGCGGCCAGCGCCGCGGCGGCCGCCCCGCCGTACAGGCGCACGGTGCGTCGGCGCGAGCGCCGGCGCAACTCGGCGCGCAACTCCTCGCGCACGGCCTCGATCCCGTGCCGGAACTCCCGGCGGAACTCCTGGCGTATCTCCTCGGCCACCATCCGGGCCACCGGTTCGGCGAGGTCACGGGCCGGTGGGCGCAGGGGGTCCGGTGCGCGGTCCGTCCGGTCGGTCTCTGCCCTCTCGGTCCTGTCGGTCATGGGGCGCGGGTACCCGTCACCCGCAGCGCGTAACGGGCCATCGCACCGCCCGCCCCACCCGCATGAGTCCGGGCGCGGGACCCCACATCCCGCGCCCGGTTTCCCATCCCCTCTTTCTCCTCGCTCCCCCACGGCCGTTCACTTGCCGCTCAGCCGCGCGGCCGGGCCCCGGGTGCCCTGCGCACGCAGCCCCAAACACCCTGTTTTCGCGACGAGTCGGAACCCGCTGGGGACGGGCGCCTCGTGTGGCGCACGGCTGCCCGGGTACCCGCCTCGGCACACTCGCCGGAAGGAGGCCGTCGTGCCGCGTCCCAGCGAACAGCCGAGCGTCCCGTGGGGCGAGCACCCCACGCCGGGCCACGCCCTGCAGCGGGCGGCGCAGACCCGGCCGCGGGCGGTGCCACGCCGCCGGCCGTGGGCACCGACGGAGCTGCTGGCCTTCGAGCTGACCCGCCACCTGCACCACGAGGTCTTCCCCGCCGACCGGCGCGCCCTCGTGCGCGCCCTGCTGGAGTGCCGCGCCCCCGGCCAACTGGTGGCGGCGGTACGGGCACTGCCGCCGCGGGAGGACCCGTACCGCACGGTGCAGGACGTGGTACGGGCGCTGCTGACGGACCGCTGAGCGAGCCGGCCGACGTCCTGCACGTGCGTGGCCCCTGCCGGGCCAGGCATGGACGGCCGCCGCGCGGGTACTGCGGCGGAGCCGGTCCAGCCGGCATCGGGCCGGTCACGGCACCGGGCACCGGGGCGGCCGGGGCCGGGCCGCAGCCACCGAACTCACAGAAGGCGAGCTGGCAATGGCACAGTTGGTGAAGGACGTCATGACCCCGGCCGTGGCCACGGTACGGCCCGACGCCTCACTGGTGGAGGCCGCACAGGTGATGCGCGCCCAGGACATCGGCGATGTGCTGGTGACCGAGGACGACGTCCTGCTGGGCGTGGTCACCGACCGGGACATCACCCTGCGCGCGATCGCGGACGGCGTCGATCCGCTCACCGTCACCTGCCGGTCGGTGTGCACCCCCGAGCCGGTCTGCGTCGGCCCCGAGGAGCCCGTGTCCACGGCGGTCGCCCTGATGCGCACGAACGCGGTGCGGCGGCTGCCGGTGGTCGAGGGCGGCACCGCGGTGGGCGTGGTCAGCATCGGCGATCTGGCCCGGCACCAGGACCCGCGCTCCGCCCTCGCGGACATCAGCCGGGCCGCGCCGGACAGCTGGGCGGGGACGGCCGGGACCGGTCCGGGCACGGCCGGTACGGGACCGGTCGCCGGGCTGCCGTGACGGGCCCGCGATGACGGCCCCCTGGCCCGTACCCCCCGCGCGGCGGACCGTGCCGCGCGCAGCACGCAGGTGGAAGGCGCGGCCCCACGCGGTGGCGTTGACGCATCCACCGGCGCGTATGGGGTACAGGTGGCGCATGCGAAAGCTGTTGAGTACCTGGGACCGTGCGGCCTTCGAGCAGATCGCGAACCGGCACTGGCCGGGCGCCGAGCGCGTGCTGCCACGACTGAGCCGGGCCGCCGACCACGGCGTGCTGTGGTTCGGTGTCGCGGCGGGCGCCGCCGTCTTCGGCGGGCGGCCCGCCCGCCGGGCCGCGCTGCGCGGCGCCGCCTCCCTCGCGGCCGCCTCGGCGACGGTCAACACCCTGGGCAAACGCTCGGTACGGCGGGCCCGCCCGCTGCTGGACCCGGTGCCGCTGATGCGCCAGCTCTCCCGCCAGCCCTTCACCACCTCCTTCCCCTCGGGCCACTCGGCCTCGGCCGCGGCCTTCGTCACCGGCGTCGCCTTCGAGAACAAGTGGTGGGGCCTGGCGCTGGCGCCGCTGGCCGCCTCGGTGGCCTTCTCCCGCATCTACACGGGCGTGCACTATCCCGGCGACGTGCTGGCCGGGGTCGCGCTCGGGGCGGGCGCGGCCTTCGCGGTACGCGGGATCGCGCCGACCAGGGCGCAGCTGGCGCCGCCGGCCAGGCCGCGCGCCGACGCGCCCGCGCTGCCCCGCGGCGAGGGCCTGTTCGTGGTGGCGAACCAGGGCTCGGGGCAGCGGTCGGGGCCGCGCCCCGACCGGGCCCAGGAGGTGCACGCCGTACTGCCGCTGGCCCAGGTCGTGGTGTGCGGCGAGGGTGGTGATGAAGGGGCCCCGCCGCTGGACAAGGCCCTGGAGGAGGCCGCCGAACGCGCCGCGCTGGAGGGCGGGGCGCTGGGCGTGCTGGGCGGTGACGGCACGATCAACACCGCGGCCACCGTCGCGGCCCGGCACGGGCTCCCGCTGGCCGTCCTGCCGGGCGGCACCCGCAACCACTTCGCCTACGACCTGGGCGTGGAGACCCTCACGCAGGCCGCGCGGGCGGTGGAGAGCGGCGAGGCGGTCGCCGTCGACCTGGCCGGGTTCCGCCCCGTCAACCAGGACGGCACCCCGCGCGGGGAGACCACGTACTTCCTCAACACCTTCTCCATCGGCTCCTATCCCGAGCTGGTGCGGATCAGGGAGAAGTGGGCGGGCCGCATCGGGGCCTGGCCCGCCGGGGTGCTGGCCGCCTGGCACGTGCTGCGCACCGCCCGCCCGCTGGAGGCCGAGATCAACGGCAAGCGGCGCGCGGTGTGGCTGCTGTTCGCGGGCAACTGCTCCTATCGGGGCCTCGGGCTGGCACCGGTGCGCCGCCACGACCTGGCGGACGGGGTGCTGGACGTACGGGTGGTGCACGGCGGGCGGCTGGCCCGTACGCGGCTGCTGGCGGCGGCTTTGACCGGCGTGCTGCGGCACTCCCCCGTGCTGGGCGAGGCCCGGCTGCGCTCGCTGCACATCGGCGGCCTGGCCAGCGGCACGGATCTGGCGTACGACGGCGAAGTGACCGCCACGCCGGGTGACTTGGTGCTCGAGAAGGAGAACGAGGCGCTGACGGTGTATCGGCTGCTGCCCGACGCGTGAGCGCTCCGCGAGGGGGCCGTTGGCTGGGCCGTCATGGCACCGCGGGCCGGTGGGGGCCGGTCGCGCGGTTCCCCTCGCCCTTATCGGGGCGCCTGGTGGAGCGGGCCGGTGACGGACCGTACGGTCGAGGTCTCGTACGCGAAGCCGGCTGTGGACGGAGACCCGATGGGCGAGCACAAGCAGCACACCGGCGGGGAGCGGGACCGCCACGGTGGGATCTTCGGGCGGTGGAGCAGCGACGGGGCGGGGCTGCCG
This sequence comes from Streptomyces sp. UF-297, assembly GCF_058245575.1. Lineage (NCBI taxonomy): Bacteria > Bacillati > Actinomycetota > Actinomycetes > Kitasatosporales > Streptomycetaceae > Streptomyces > Streptomyces sp. UF-297. The sequence goes on from NZ_JBSIBZ010000019.1 coordinate 9,454, forward strand.
GCCTTCGTCTACGAGCTGGACCAGCGCACCGACCCGCGGGCGCGCTGGCGCACTTACGGGGCGCAGGGGGACGGCGGCGCGGACGCGGACGGCGTCTCGCGGCTGCACTGGCACCAGATCGGCAACGACCGCATCGTGGCCGTGGCCACCGACGAGGGCTGGGTGCAGCTGTACTCGCACGAGCACGGGGCCCGCTGGATCAACGAGTTCCGGCCCGAGCACGGCGCGTTCGCGGGCGGCGTCTCCTATCTCCTGGACCGCGACGCGGGCACGGTGTGGTCCACGTACTACTCCGACCTGCCGGCCGAGGGCACCAAGATCCGGCGCGTGTTCGGCTGCGGCTATCTGCGGATCACCGTGCGCCGCGCGGACATCGAGCTGGACCGGGTGGTGTTCGCCCCCTTCGGCGAGAGCCGGCTGCTCGCCTCCTGTGTACAGATCCGCAATCTGGGCACGCGCCCGCGGCGGCTGCGGCACGGCGAGCACTGGGACGTACGGCTGCACAACCTCAACCTCGCGCCCCTGGGGCCCCAGGCGCGCGCCCGCCGCGACGAGTCCTCCGCGCTGGTGTACGCGGGATACGGCGCCGACTGGCGGCAAGGCGCCGGGCCGCGCGGCGCGCTGGTGGCCCGGCACCCGCACGGCCCGCTCTCGCACGAGATCGGCTTCCCCGTCGGCCCGGTCCCGCGCACCGAGCCCGATGTGCTGTGCGCACCGATCGGGGACACCCCCGTCGACGGCTGGGCGGCGGACCGCGCCGGGCTCTTCGGGGAAGGGGGCCGCACGCGCCCCGACGCGCTGCTCGATCCGCCTGGCCGCCCTCTGGAGCCGGGCGGCGGCGGGCAGGACGCCTCCTTCCTGCTGACCTGTGACCTCCAACTGGCGCCCGGCGAGCGGCGGGTGCTCGGTTACGGGTACGGCGCGGTGCCGCCCGTGGACGCCGCAGCGGAGATCGCCGCGCTGGGCGAGGACGCGGCCGCGCTCTTCGAGGACACCCGGGCGGCCTGGCGGCGCGCGCTGCCGCGCTTCGAGTACGGCGCCCGCGAGCCCTGGCTGACCCGTGAACTGGCCTGGAGCGCCTACTACTTGCGCTCGGGCGCCACCTACCACCACGGCCTGCGCGCCCACACCCTCTCCCAGGGCGGCGCCTACCAGTACCTCGCGGGGTTCAACGCGGGCCCCCGCTCCACCTGCCAGAACGCCCTGGCGCTGGTGTGGTCGGCGCCCGAACTGGCCGCCGACGCCGTGCGGTTCACCATGGCCGAGACCACCCCCGAGGGGGAGATCGCCTACTCCGAGCACGGCACGGGGCTGTGGGAGCACGCCCTGTGGTGCCCCTCGGACAACGACCTGTGGCTGCTGTGGCTGGTCAGCGAGTACGTCCTGGCCACCCGTGACCGCGCCTTCCTGCGCCAGTGCGTGTCGTACTGGCCGGCCCCCTACACCCGCCCCGAGCCGGTGTGGGACCACTGCCTGCGCGCCCTGGACCATCTGCTGACCACCGTCGGCACCGGCGCGCACGGCCTGCTGCGGCTGCGGCTGGGCGACTGGAACGACGAGATCGTCGCCTCCTCGGGGGTGCCGGTGGACCGGGTGTGGCAGGAGGGCGAGTCGACGCTGAACACCGCCATGGCCGTGCACGTCCTGCGGCGCTTCGCCGAGCTCGCCGACTTCTCCCGCGGCCCGGACGCGGCCCGGGTGGCCCGCCGGGCGCGAGAGCGCGCCGAGGAGTTCGCCGAGGCGGTGCGCGCGTGCTGGCGCGAGGGACACCTCAACCGCGGCTGGGCCGACCGCGACACCGAGATCGGCCACCGCGACCTGTATCTGGAGCCGCAGCCCTGGGCGCTGATCGCCGGCATCCTGCGGCCCGAGCAGGAGCGCGCGCTGGTGGCGCGGATCCGCGAGCGCTGCGCCGACCCGCTGGCCACCCGGGTCTTCGCCGGCGGCGCGGAGGGCAGGCCTGCGGTGGCCGGCGGTGGCCAGTGGTACGCCATCAACTCCACCCTCGCCCGGGGCCTGGCCCGGGTCGATCCGCGCGAGGGCTGGCGGGAGCTGTGCGAGAACACCCTGGCCCACCACGCCGAGATCTACCCGCAGTTGTGGTTCGGGGTGTGGTCGGGCCCGGACTGCTATCTGCCCTCCGACGACGCGCGGCCCGGGGAGACCTGGGCGTGGGAGGGCCTGTTCTCCATGCAGTCCTGGCCGGTGCAGATCCTGTTCGCGCACTCCGAGCCGCTGAACGCGGCGATGTGGCTGAGCGGGGTGGAGCCCACCGCGCAGGGTCTGCGGATCGACCCGGCGCTGCCCTTCGAGGACTGGCACCGCGACGACGGGCTGCTCGCCCTGACCTGCGCGGGCGACGAAGTCAGCGGGGCGATCGGGGCGTTGGCGGCCGATGTGCTCCAGGTCGAACTGGCGCTGCCCGGCGGGCTGCGCGGCCGGGATCTGGAGGTGCGGGTGGAGGGCATCCGCACACCCGCGCGACAGGAGGGCGGCTTCGTCCGCTTCCGGCTGCCGGTCGGGCCCGGGCGGCGTACCGCCTTCCGCGTACGGCGTGAAACGCGGTGATCGGATCAACTAGGCTCGGCGCCATGGACATTCAGGGTACTTCGCTACGGGTGTGCGTCGATGACCTGGACGCCGCGATCGGTGTCTATGAGCGTCTGACCGGCGCCGAGGCGATGCGCTTCGAGCGCGGCGGCGTCTCGGTCGCGGCGGTCGGCTGCTTCTTCTTGATGAGCGGCCCGGAGGCCGAGCTGTCCGTGCTGCGCAAGGTCGCGGCGACGATCGCGGTGGCGGACGTGGAGCAGGCGCACGCCGATCTCACCGCGGTCGGTGCGCAGATCATCGCGGGCCCGCTGGCGACCCCCATCGGCCGCAATCTGGTGGCCCGCCACCCCGACGGCGCGGTCTTCGAGTACGTGGACCGCAAGGCGGGGTGACGGGCCCCAGGAGCCTCAGGAAACCTCCAGCACGATCTTGCCGCGGGCGCGTCCCGACTGGCTGCGCCCGAAGGCCTCGGCCGCCTGGGCCAGCGGCAGCACGGTGTCGATGTGCACGGTGAGCCGGTCCGCCTCGGCGAGGTCGCCGAGCGTGGCCAGGCCGGCCGCGTCGGGCCGCACCCACACCATGTGGCCGCCCTTGGCCGTCACCTCGCCGTCGGCGATCGAGACCACCTGGGCGGGGTCCTTGACGATCTCCTGCGAGGCGTCGACCGCGCCGCCGCCGACGAAGTCCATGACCGCGTCCACGCCGTCCGGCGCCAGCTCCCGCACCCGGTCGGCCAGCCCGTCCCCGTACGTCACCGGCTCGGCGCCCAGCGAGCGCAGGAAGTCGTGGTTGTGCTCGCCCGCCGTGCCGATCACGCGGGCGCCCCGGGCGACGGCGATCTGTACGGCCAGCGAGCCGACCCCGCCCGCCGCGGCGTGCACCAGGACCGTGTCGCCCTTGCCCACCCGCACGCGGTCCAGGGACTGCAGGGCGGTCAGTCCGGCCAGCGGGAGGCCCGCGGCCTGCTGCCAGGAGAGCGCGGCGGGCTTGCGGGCGAGGGTGCGCACGGGGGCGGAGACCAGTTCGGCGAAGGTGCCGTGCTGCACCTCGTCCTTGCGTACGTAACCCATCACCTCGTCGCCGACCCGGAACTCGGTGGCGTCGGCGCCGACGGCCTCGACGACGCCCGCCACGTCCCAGCCGGGGATCAGCGGGAAGTGCACGTTCATGATCGGGTCGAGGTAGCCGGCCACGATCTTCCAGTCCACCGGGTTGACCCCGGCCGCCTTGACCCGGATCAGCACGCAGTCGGGAGCGATCTTGGGGTCGGGCAGTTCGCCGTACTCGATGACGTCGGCGCCGCCGTAGTTGTTCGTCAGGATTGCCTTCATGATCTGCGACAACGTGGAACACCGGGTGAACATTCCGCTTATGACCGACTACATCCGTACGGCGTACCGGCGGGACGGGAGATCACTCAGAAAGGATCAAGCCAAAGTCGCCTCGCGGGCCAGCATTTGAGCCACCTGGACATTGCCATGCTTTGACATGCACTTGGCCTGCCTTTTACGTTCGATTGCGGCGGCGAACGTGCACGGTCCTCGCCGTACCCCCACCTTTCGGAGGCCCGAAATGGAAAAGCTCATCGCGAAGATGGCCCAGGACAAGGTCTGGCGCGAGTGGATCGCCGTGAACTCGCCGCGCGACTCGGGCAAGGACGGGTGCATCAGCGCCTCCAAGTCCGGCTGCATCAGCGCGACGAAGTCCGGCTGTATCTGCTGACCCGCGGCTGAACCACCGCTGCCAGAAAGCTGATTGAGCCGCGGGGGCGGTCCGGGGTGCCGAGCGCACCGCCGGTCCGCTTCCCGGCACCCCCGCCGGGCCGCGCCCCGGGGTCCGTTATCCGAGCAGAACCGAGGTGGCAATGGACGGCCAGCCGAGCGCCGACGTCGTGGACCAGGTCAGGGACATCCCGATCTACCGCGCGTCCATCGAGCGGGGCCACTTCCCCATCCTGGAGAAGCCCGAGATCGCCCGCGGCTTCCCGGACAACTGGATGACTCCCGCGCTGGCTGCGGCACTTGAGGCGGGCCAGGCGGAGTTCGTGCTCTCCACGGGCACCAACCACGCCCGTATGCAGATCATCCGGCCCCCGTACTTCCTCCTCCACTCCTACTACCAGCTGTGGAGCGAGCACCCCGACCTCGCCGACACCTGGCAGCAGGGGTGCCAGCGGGTCTCCCTGACCACGGTGCTGGCCACCGAGCACGTCGCCCGGGTCAACGCGAACAAGCGCGGGGAGCAGCCCGCTGCCGTACCGGAGCTGGAGGAGCGGCGGCTGGACGCGCGCACCCTCTACCTCAATCTGCAGCTGGACCCCGCGCTGTGGCAGCCCGCGGACGTGGAGCGGATGCTCGCCGAGATCCGCACGGCCCGCCAGTCGCACCCGCTGGGCTGGTACCACCTGGACTGCTCCGGCTACCACTTGGCGCATCTGGTGCGCAAAGCGGTCGAGTGGGGCCTGTGGGAGGGCTTCCCGCAGCCGGCCAGCATCGTGCACGCCTACGAGTACACGCCGCTGACCGTGCGGCGCTATCTCCAGCGGCACTTCTCCTGCCCGGTCGTGGACCTGTTCGGCAGTACGGAGCTGGGCTACCTCTACTACAGCGACCGCGACGGCCGGTACCACCCCTACCTGGACAGGATGAGCGTCGAGCTGGTCCCGGTCACCGAGGGCAGCGAGATCTTCAGCCTGATCGTGTCCAGTGTGCGCAACCCGTACATGCCGCTGATCCGCTACCGCTCGGGGGACTGCGCCCGCACGCTGGACGGGACGCCGGACCCGGCGAAGATCTCCCGGTTCTGCGGCCGCGAGAAGGAGCTCCTGGACACCGCGCACGGGCCGGTCGCCCAGGGCGATCTCGACGACCGGATCACCGCCGTCTCCTCGCGGGTGTTCGTCCACCAGCTGGATGTCGCCGACCCGGCCAGGGCCCTGCTGCGGTACACCACCTTCGACGGCGCCCCGCTCGAGCCGTCCGAGGCCGCCGCGCTGGAGCGCGGGGTGGCCGAACTGACCGGCCGGGCAGGCCGCGTCGAGCACCAGGACCACATCCCCGTCGGGAAGTCGGGGAAGTACGTCTGGCTCGTACGGGAGCACTGACCGGCCACGGCCACGGACCCGCATCGAACGACCGCCCCTCCACACGGGATGACCATGACGACACAGCCCACGCAGACCCATGTGACCGACGAGGACCTCAAGGCCCTGCTCGGCGACGCCCTGCACGCCGAGGTGGTGGCGCACTTCGCCGCCGCCACCGACGCGCCGCGCGCCTACGTCGAGCGCCAGGTCACCGAGTGCCTGCGCTACCTCTACCTCGTCTCGCGCCACCACGACCGGCTCAGCGGGCTCTTCCTGCCCGTCGAGCAGGAGATCGACGAGATCTGGCACTACCTGATCCTGCAGACCCGTGAGTACCGCGAGTGGTGCGAACAGCGGCTGCCGGGGCGCTTCTTCATCGAGCACCGCTCCATCGCGTACGAGGAGTACCAGCAGGAGCCGGGCCGGGAGCAGGCCATCGAGGAGGCGCTGCGCTGGATCCCGCTGTACTGCCGGGAGTTCGGGCCCTTCGACGAGGGCGCGCTGCCGCACTGGACCATCGTGCGCTTCCTGCACGAGCAGATGGGCATGTCGCTGGAGGAGATCGCCGACCTCCAGCCGCTGGAGGCGGCGTAACGCGCCGCCGACGCGGCCACGAACGACACGGGGAAAGGAACCATGAGCGCTCGGCCCGGCGATCCCGCCACGCCCGACCTCACCACGCCGCCCGCGGACCGGGTGCCCTCCGGGGCGTCCGAGCCCGCCAACTCGCCCGAGACGCACGGGACTTCGGGTGCGCCCGCACGGGCGCTGGAGCCCCCTGAGCAAAAGCGCGTCCTGACCGTGCTGGTGCTCTCCCAGGTCCTCAGCGGCGCGGGACTGGCCGCGGGGATCACCGTCGGCGCGCTGCTGGCGCAGGAGATGCTCGGCTCGACGTCGCTGGCGGGGCTGCCGGCCGCGCTGTTCACCGGCGGGGCGGCGCTCGGCGCGGTGGGCGTGGGCCGGGTGTGCCAGCGCTGGGGCCGCAGGCCGGGACTGGCCGCGGGGTACGCGGTGGGCGCGCTGGGCAGCCTCGGGGTCGTCGTGGCGGCGGCCGTCGGCAGCCCGGCTCTGCTGTTCGCCTCGCTGCTGGTGTACGGGGCCGGGACCGCGACCAATCTGCTGGCGCGGTACGCGGGCGCCGACCTGGCCGCACCCGCGCGGCGCGGGCGCGCGGTCAGCACGGTGCTGTTCGCCACCACGCTCGGCGCGGTCGTCGGCCCGAATCTGGTGGACGTCTCCGGCGACCTCGCCCGCGCCTGGGGCATTCCGGCGCTGGCCGGTCCCTTCCTGCTGGCGGTGGCCGCGTTCACCGCGGCGGCCGTCGTACTGGGCTGCTTCCTGCGGCCCGATCCGCTGCGGCTGGCGCGCCGGCTCGCCGCCGAGGCCCCGGCCGCGGACCCGGGCGACGAGGCGGCACCGGCCGCGCCCGCCCGTACGGATGTGCGCGGGGTCGTCACCGGCACGGCGGTCATGGTGCTCACCCAGCTGGTGATGATCGCGGTCATGACGATGACGCCGGTGCACATGCAGGCACACGGGCACGGAACCCGGGCCACCGGTTTGGTTATCGCGCTGCACGTGGGGGCGATGTTCCTGCCCTCGCCGCTGACCGGGCTGCTGGTGGACCGGCTCGGCGCGCGGCGCGTCGCCGCGGCCGGCGGCCTCACGCTGCCGGCCGCCGGACTGCTGGCCGCGCTGGCGCCGCCGCACTCGGTGCCCGTGCTCGCCGTCGCCCTCGTACTGCTGGGCCTGGGCTGGAACTTCGGGCTGCTCAGCGGCACCGCCATCGTCACCGACGCGGTGCCGCTGGCCACCCGCGCCTCGACGCAGGGGCTGGTCGACGTGGGGATCGCCATCGCCGGCGCCACCGGCGGAATGGCCTCGGGCCTGGTCGTGGCGGCGGGCAGTTTCCCGGTGCTCGCGGTGGGCGGGGCAGTCCTGGCCCTCGCGGTCGTGCCGGTGGCCGCCCTGGCGGCCCGCCCGCGCGAGGAGGCCCCTCGCGGCCGGGGCACAACCAGGGGGGCCGGTGGCTCATGAGCCATTCCGGATGGTTCCGACGCGGGGCCGGCACCGGCCGAAAGACGTCGACTTGACGGACTAACCGCCGTCCGTTCCGCGCCGTGCGGGGCGGGCACGGACCGCGGGTAGAACACCTCGACGCGTCCGTGGCCCCCGCCCGCCACCGTCGCCCCCTCCGGCACCGCTCCCCCGGCAACCGCCCTCACCTGCGAGAACGCACCGAACGGGCGCAAGGGACACCGGAGTTGGGACGGAGCACGGGGGCGCCGGACCGCGACTGCCGCGGCGCGGCGGCGCCGGTCCGCGGTCCACCGACGGTCGGAAACCGGCCCCGCCGATTCCACATGGCGCTATTTAGTCTTTTGTCAGCAAATCCTGGGTGCTGCACTGTTAGAGCGCCTTTAGCCGTAAAAATAATCACCCTGCCCGGTCGGGCCCCGCTCCCCGTGTCGGAGCCGGCCACCGGGCGGCCGGCCGCATCGGGAGGCGATCATGCGCAACGACCCACGCACCGCACTCGTTCGCCTGCGCCGGGCGGCCGTGACCACCGCCCTCGTCGTCCTGGCGCTGCTGTTCGGCGCGGCGGCACAGGCCGCGGGACCCGCCTCACCGGCCCCCTCGACCACCGCCGCGCCGTCCTCCCCGGGCCTGCGCGAGGCGGTCGAGGACACCGAGGAGTGCGCGGGCCGGGACGCCGAACGCAACCACGCGCGCCGCGCAGGACGGGTCAGCGTCTGCGCCCCCGCGTCGGACAACCGCCCGACGCCACCGTGCACCTGCTGCGCTGACGGCACATCATGTGTCCGTAAAGGTACGGGAGTTACCCCCGTGCGCGGCCGCACCGGCCATGCGTCGAGACCCGGCGCGCTGCTCACACTGCACTGCGTCTTCCGCTGCTGACAGGTCCAGGGGCTTCCCCACACCCACCCGATCAACGGGTCAGGCCATCCCCTGAAATGGCACCCCCACACCGACCTGCAGGAGACACCCTGTCGTGGAGACCTTCATCCAGCATGCCCGCGGCTTCACCGCTCGCATCGCCGACCGGCGTGAGGAGCGCGAGAACTTCGGCCGTCTCGCCGCCGGCCAGTCACCCCTAGCCCTGTTCATCACCTGCTCCGACTCCCGGGTCATACCGTCCCTGATCACCGGCGCCCGCCCCGGCGAGCTCTTCGAACTGCGCACCGCGGGCAACGCCGTGCCTCCGTACGAGGAGGGCACACCGCCCGGCGGCGAGGCCGCCACCATCGAGTACGCGATGCGCGTCCTGCGCGTCGCCGACATCGTGGTGTGCGGTCACTCCCACTGCGGCGCGGTCGGCGCCAAGGTCCGCGGCGAGAACCTGGAGGCCGTGCCCGCCGTGCGGGACTGGCTGGAGCGCCAGCTCTCCTTCGAGCTGCCGGCGGACGACGGGCCCACCGTCGCCGCCGCCGTGCAGCGCCATGTACGCGAGCAGGTACGGCGGTTGCGCGAGTACCCGTGCGTACGCGAGCGCCTGGACCTGGGCGAGGTGAACGTGCACGGCTGGTACTACGAGGTGCACACCGGCCTGGTCGCCGCGCACCACGCGGAAACCGACCTGTTTCTCCCCCTCTGAAGGCGGCCGACCATGAAGAGCCTCAAGAAACCGTCCTTCCTGCGCGCGGACTTCACCGCGTCCATCGTGGTCTTCCTCGTCGCCGTCCCGCTGTGTGTGGGCGTGGCGGTCGCCTCCGGTGTCCCGGCCGAACTCGGCCTGGTCACCGGCATCGTCGGCGGTCTGCTGACCGGACTGCTGCCCGGCAGCAGCCTCCAGGTCAGCGGCCCGGCCGCCGGACTGACGGTGCTGGTCTACGAGGCCGTCACCGAGCACGGCCTCGGCGCCCTGGGCGCGCTGGTGCTCATCTCCGGAGCGCTCCAGCTGGCGATGGGCGCCCTCAAGCTCGGCCGCTGGTTCCGCGCGATCTCCTCGGCGGTGGTCCAGGGGATGCTCGCGGGCATCGGACTGGTGCTGATCGCCGGGCAGTTGTACGCCCTGACGGATGCCAAGGCACCGGGCAGCGGCCTGGCCAACCTGGGCGGGCTGCCCGCCCTGGCCGCCGACACCCTCTCCTCGCCGGCGGCGCTGTCCGCGCTGGCGGTCGGCGTCGGCACCGTCGCCGTACTCGTGCTGTGGCCGCGCTGGAAGAAGGCGGCCCGCATCCTGCCCGCACCGCTGGTGGCCGTGGCGCTGGCGACCATCGCCGTCTTCGCCCTGGACCTGCCGATCGCCCGCGTGGAGGTGCAGGGGCTGCTGGACGCCATCCAGCCGCCCGGCGCGAGCGCGTTCGGCGGCCTGGTGCACGGTGGCGCGCTCTTCGGGGTCGTCGGCACCATCCTGGCCTTCACCCTGATCGCCTCCGCGGAGTCGCTGTTCAGCGCCGCCGCGGTGGACCGGCTGCACAACGGCCCGCGTACCGACTACGACAAGGAGCTGATGGCCCAGGGCGCGGGCAACGCGGTGTGCGGGGCGCTGGGCGCGCTGCCGATGACCGCGGTGATCGTACGCAGCGCCGCCAACGTCCAGGCCGGGGCGAAGACGAAGCTCTCACGGGTGCTGCACGGCGTGTGGCTGCTGGTGTTCGCCGCGGCCTTCCCCGCCGCGCTCGGCATCATCCCGGTGGCGGCGCTGGCGGGTGTGCTGGTGCACGCCGGCTGGAAGCTGATCCCCGTCAAGGACTTCGTGCCGCTGTGGCGCGAACACCGCGGCGAGGCCGTCGTGCTGGCGGTCACCGCGATCGCCATCGTGGCCACCAACATGTTCGAGGGCGTCATCATCGGGCTGCTGCTGGCCATCGCCAAGACGGCCTGGGACACCTCCCACGTCCACCTGGAGACCGAGAACCTCCAGGGCAGTGGCGCCGTCCGCGTACGGGTGGTGGGCAACGCCACCTTCCTGCGGCTGCCCAAGCTGCTGGACCAGCTGGAGGCGCTGCCCAAGGACCGTGAGGTGGAGCTGAACCTGTCCGGGCTGCGGCACATGGACCACGCCTGCTCCGCGGCGCTGACCGGATGGGCCGAGCGGCACTGCCGTACCTGCCGCGCCGAGGACTTCGTGCCCGTGCAGCAGGGAGCCGTCAAGGGACGAAGGCAGGTGGAGGAGCCCGTCGAGTCACACTCGTGATGAGCGGGCCGCCGGGTCCGGCCCCGGTGCGCGAGGCGGCGCACCGGGGCCGGGCCGTCGGCGGGGCCCGGCGCTCCGCGGCGTCCCGCCCGGTGCTCACACCGGGCGCATACGGAACTCCAGGCGTTCGGGCAGCGGGTGCTGGGCGCGGGCGCGGCTGCGTACCGCCTCGGTGACAGGGCCGTCGCCCGCCACGAGCCGTTCGGCGACGGCGTACCAGGTGTCGCTCAGCTCCTCGCCGCCCTCGCACAGATCGGCGACCTCGAAGGGGCTCTCCAGCAGCGCGCGGGCCTGGTCCGCCAGGCCCTGGGCGAGCAGGACCTGGGCCCGCAGCAGCAGGAAGCGCCCGCGCTCCAGGTCGGCCGGGCGCAGCCGGTCCAGGACGGCCGCCGCGTCCTGCGCACGGCCCACGGCCAGCAGCGCGGGGACCGCCTCGCGGGCCAGCGCGGGCAGCAGCGCCCTGATGTCCTCCGGTGTCCCCTCCCCCGCCGCTTCCCCCTCCACGTCGCGCACGGCGCGGGCGAAGGCCTCGGCGTAGCGCCGGGCGGCCCGTGCGGGCTCCCCCGCCTCCGCCTCCGCGACCGCCAGGGCGTACAGCGGCCAGCAGCTCTCCCGGTGGGCCAGCGCGCGCTCCCAGCTGCGCACGGCCTGGGCGCGGTCACCGGCGTGCCACTGGGCGACCCCCAGGTGGTAGTCGGTCAGGCGGTAGGCCGAACCGGGCGCGGGGCGGGCGGACTCCAGCAGGTCCCGCCAGGCCGGGGAGACCAGGGTCGGGCCCGGGAAGGAGCCCTGGCAGGGCAGTTCGCCGGTGTGCAGCAGCGCGCGCCAGGGCTCCTGCTGCGGGCCGAGCGTGGCCTGCTCGAAGGGCGTGCCGGGCAGGGCGTGCCCGGTGCGCAGGACCTCCAGGGCGCCCCAGCCCGAGCCGGTGGCCAGGTTCTCCTTCGGGTCGAGGTCGGCGTAGGGGCGCCAGGCGGCGAAGGCGGCGTCCACCGCGGCGCGCGGCAGCGCCGCCTCCAGACGGCCGGCCACTTCGGCGCGGGCCGCGGTCCAGTCCTCGCCGTGCACGGCGGCCGGGTCCGCCGCGAGCGGTCCGTACGCCTCCAGCCAGGCGAACTCCCCGCCCGCCTCCAGCGGGACGTGCTCCAGCTGCGTCGTGGCCAGCCCGGCCTGGATCTCCGCGTAGCCGCCGGTGCCGGGCTCGGTCAGCCAGCGCTGCCAGCGGCGGCCCGCCCGCCCCGCGCCCCACAGGAACAGCTTGCGGCCGCACAGCAGGTCGGTGGAGGTCTGCACCAGGCCGGTGCCCGACCCGTCCAGCGCGCTCACCCAGCGGCGGGCGCCGTCGGGGATGTCGTAGAAGTGGTCGGCGGGGAACTCGCTGCGCCGCGGGTAGGTGCGGTCGGTGCCCTCCCAGTGGGGTACGGGGATATGGCTCAGCCGCCGCTCGTACCCGAAGTGCCAGGCCGCTTCGGCGGGGGCCAGCACGCGGGTGTGCTCGCCTTCGGGGACGGCGGTGTTGGACCACCAGTACACGGGCGCGCTGTGATGGTGCGGATTGCGGATGCGGACCCCGGCGTAGAGGAAGTCGGAGCCCTCCGGCAGCCACAGGTCGACCTGGAAGGGCAGGTCGCGCAGCCGCTCCCACTCCCACAGGCGGAGCATCTCGCCGCCGTCGGGGGCGGGGACGCGGGCGGCGTGCAGCGGGGCGCAGGCCAGGGTGGAGTGGCCGCTGGCGCCGATGTTCCACTCGATGCCGCCGGAGAACCAGGCGCCGTTCAGGGCGAATTCGGCGGGCTGCAGGACGGGGTTGGCATAGAGGAGTTCGGCACCGGTGGGCTTGTGGAACAGGGAGTGCACCCGCCCGCCCAGGCCGGGCAGGACGGTGGCGCGCAGCCGGTCGTTCTCGATGACCAGGGCGTCCAGGTCGGTGTGCGAGCGGCTGCGGCCGTAGCCGTCGCGCCGACGCACGGGCAGCAGGGAGCGCAGCGGCTCGTGGGCGATGCCCCGGGCCATGGCGGCGGGCAGCCGCGTGCCCGGCGCGAGGATGGTGGCGCCCGGTCCGGCGCGGCGGTCGGCCCGGTGGACGTCGCGGGGCGCGCGCAGGGCGGGCAGCGGGTTCTCCGGGCCGAGGGGCGCTGCGGGAAGGGTCAGGGTGGTGCGTCGCACACTCGTGGCCACGGCTGCCTCGCAAGGTTGGACCGGGCCACCTCTGCTGCGGCGGCCGCCTGTTGACCATGGAACATCGTCACCGCCGGTCTGAACAGGGCTTCTTGAGACCGAAGCGGTTCCGAGCGGTCAAGGTTGGGTCAGGACGTCCTCCAGCAGGGCCGCCAGGAGGGCGGCGCCGCTGCCCCCGGGGTCCAGGTCCGGGTCGTAGATGGCCAGGTCGAGTCCGGCGCAGCGCGGGGAGGCGGCCAACGGGGCGAGCAGCTCGCGCAGTTCGTCGGTGGTGAGCCCGTCGGGGTCGGGGCTGTCGACCGCGGGCATGACCGAGGGGTCCAGCACATCGGCGTCCAGGTGGATCCAGAAGCCGTCCAGTTCGTGGCTGCCCAGGTGGGTGAGCGCCTTGCGGGCCACGGCGGCCGGACCGCGCTCGCGCAGCGCGCCGACCGTGCGGTGCTCGATGCCCAGGGACCGCAGCTCCGCCTGGTCCTCGTCGGCGTCGCGGATGCCCAGGATGCGTACGTCCTGATCACGTACGTACGGGGCGCGGCCCTCGATGTCGGTGAGGTCGGCCTGGCCGCGCCCGGTGATCTGGGCGACGCCCTCGCCCGCCGCGGCGCCCAGCGGGCCTGCCGGTCCGGCGTTGCCGGGGTGGCGGAAGTCGGCGTGGCCGTCGAGGTAGGCCACGCCGTAGCGGCCCAGGCGGCGCAGTCCCAGGACGGCGCCGAGCAGGATGCTGCAGTCCCCGCCGAGCAGCACGGGGAAGTCGCCGGCGCGCACATGCGCCTGGACGCGGTCGGCCAGGCGGGCCGTATAGGAGGCGAGGGCGGGGGCGTTGAAGTCGCCGTCCACGCCCTCCTTCCAGCCGGTGAGGTCGTAGCGCGGCGGCACCACGACGCCGCCCTCCAGCGCGCCGAGCCGCCGCAGCAGGCCCTGTTCGCGCAGCGCTCCGGCGAGTTTGGCGCAGCCGGGGACCGTGCCGGGCGCGGGCGGGCGCAGCCCGAGGTTGGAGGGGGCGTCGATCAGCACGGTACGGCGCATGGGCTCATCCTCACGGGTCGGTGCGCCGCACTTCAACCGCGCGGGCAGGGGCAGTTGAGGAGGAGGTCATCGCGGGGGCTCGTTCAGCCGCAGCCGGTTGCCGAACGGGTCGGTGAGGGTCAGGCAGGTGCCGATCTCGTCCTTCTCCAGGCCGGGGCGCAGATACGGGTACGCCTTGGCCGACAGCTCGGCGTGCAGCTCGCGCACCCCTTCCAGCTCCACATACAGCGTGGAGCCCGGTGTCGCGTCGCCGTGGTGCTCGGACAGATGCAGGACCAGGTCGCCGCGCGAGACCTGGGTGTACAGCGGCATGCCGGGCTCGAAGCGGTGCTCCCAGTCGACGGCGCAGCCGAGGTAGCCGACGTAGAACTCGTGGGCCTTGTCGATGTCGAAGATGCGGAAGACGGGCACGGAGCGCTTGAAGGTGACGGTCATGCTGCCACCGTCTCACCCGCCACTGACAATCCGGCTCCGTCCCGGCCGGGGCACACCGCCGCACCCCCGCGGGCAAGCCGCCCTAGAGTTTGGTCATTTTGGAGTACGGAGCGACGACCCGTACCTGTCGGGCGCCGAAGTCGACCAGGGCCGCGACACCTTCCTCGATGCCGGTGACCCACCCGAGGCCGTAGACATCGTGAGTGACACGGTCCCCCACAGCGAACTCCTTGCTGGGTGGAGCGACCGCGGCCTTGAAGGGGCTGGTGGGCAGATGACGCTGAGGCACTGCTGGCTTTGTCATTGGCACCAGTATGCGCCTGCTCGGGGGCCCTGCGGCCCGGCGAATGTCCGTCAATTGTTCGCCCGCCGTCTCGCCGGCCGGTCGGCGCACCGCACCGTCGCCCGGGCATCCGGCCACTGACCTGCGCCGATACCCTCACCGACGGGATCGCTGCGCGCTGCCGCGCAGGGCCGTGACTGATCGGCGAGAACTCCGGATCACACCATCTCGCCGGTGATGGCCCAGCGCTCGTGATCGCGCCAGGCCCCGTCGATGTAGAGGAAATCCGGCGAATAGCCCTCCAGCCGGAAGCCGGTCCGCTCCACCAGCGCGACGGAGGCCCGGTTGTCCGGCTGAACATTGGCCTCCAGGCGGTGCAGGCCCAACTCCCCGAAGGCGTGCCGCACCACGAGCCGCAGCCCCTCGGCCATCAGGCCGCGCCCGGCGGCGTGCGCGAAGGCCCCGTAGCCCAGCGCGCCGCAGCGGAAGGCGCCGTGCACGATGTTGTTGATCGTCACAAAGCCCGCGATGCCGCCGCCGGCCAGCTCGCAGACCATGAAGCCGGCGCGCTGCGGCTCCTGGAGCCTGGCGAAGTACCCGGCGAACGCCTCGTCGGTGTCCGGCGGGAACAGCCAGGGCCGGTGCAGCGCCGCGCTCTCGCGCGCCCGCGCCGTGAATTCCGGCCCGTCCGCGGCGCTGAAGTGCCGGATGCCCACCCGCGCCGCGCGGGCCAGATACCGCTGGCCCGGACCGCTGGTTTCCATGGGCCCGGAGCCCGCTCGCTCGTCGCCCGCTCGCTCGTCGTCCGCCATCGACCGATCGTACGAAGACCTCGTACGGCGGGGGGACGGCGGGGTGGCCGGGGGCCGGACACGGGCTCTCAGCGCCACACCGGTGCGTCCGTGCCCCAGCGGCCCGGCGGGCGGGCCCAGTTGGCGGGGCCGCCGTCGAAGGCGACGGGCGGCAGGGCGTGGCGCAGCAGCCCGAGCGGGCTGTCGGTCACGGCCAGGTGGGCGGCCGGGTCGCAGCTGTCGTCCGCAGGCGCGGCCTCCTGGTCCAGGGCCTGCGCGAGCGGGCCTTCGAGCAGCCAGTGGGCGGTCTGGGCCAGGGCGAGGGTGGCCAGGGGCGAACCGCCGTGCCGGGCCCGGCCGGTCAGCGCCCGCAGCACCGCGGCGGCCAGCAGATAGCCCGTGCCGTGGTCCAGGGCCTGGGCCGGGAGCGCGCCGGGACGGCCCTCGGCGTCCGCCTCCAGGACGGCGAGGCCGGTGGCCGCCTGCACCAGGCTGTCGAAGCCGCGCCGGGCGCCCCAGGGCCCGTACGCGCCCCATGCGCAGAGCCGGGCCACGACGAGGCCGGGGTGGCGCTCGGCCAGCGCCCCGGCATCCAGGCCGAAGCGGTCCAGGGCGCCGGGCCGGTAGCCGGTGACCAGCACGTCCGCCGTGGCCAGCAGGTCCTCGAAGGTGGCCCGGCCGGTGCGGGTGCCGAGGTCCAGTACGGCCGAGCGCTTGCCGAACCCGGTGTCGCTGTGCGCGTCCTGGCTCTCGGGCAGCTGGGGAGCGTCCACCCGCAGCACGTCCGCGCCCAGGAGGGCCAGGGTGCGGGTGGCGACGGGCCCGGCGATCACCCGGGTCAGGTCCAGTACGCGCAGCCCGGCGGCGGGCAGCAGCGGGGTGCCGGTGAGGGCGGGCAGCGGGCGCGGCGGCGCGTCGCCGCGGTGCTCCAGGGTCAGCAGCGGCTGTCCGGCCACGGCGGCGCCCTGCGCGTGCGCGGCCCACTCCTCGGGGGTGCGTACCGCGACGGCCAGCCCGCCCGCCGCGTACACGCTCTCCTCGGTCTCCGCGGCCCGGCGCGTGGC
The DNA here is from genome assembly GCF_058245575.1 of Streptomyces sp. UF-297. Lineage (NCBI taxonomy): Bacteria > Bacillati > Actinomycetota > Actinomycetes > Kitasatosporales > Streptomycetaceae > Streptomyces > Streptomyces sp. UF-297. The sequence goes on from NZ_JBSIBZ010000019.1 coordinate 26,024, forward strand.
CAGTTCGGCCGCCACCTCGGCGGGCCCGGCGCTCTGCGGCAGACCGAGGGCGGTGCACAACCGGGCGCGGTGGTGCGGGTAGTTGGCGTGCGTACGGACCCAGCCGTCGGCGGTGGGCCAAAAGCGCGAGAGCGGCGCGAAGGTGGACACCTCGCGGCCCTTCACCCGCAGATGGCGCTCGCTGACGAAGGCGGTGGCCACGGCCGCGTCGTCGACCCGGACGGCGGGCACCGGCCGCCCGGTGCGCTCGGCGGCGAGTTCGGCGGCGGCCAAGGCGCAGACGGCGACGGTGGCGCGGGCGAGCGGCAGGACGGGGAGCCGGGAGGCGAGCGCGCCCGGGGCGCCGTCGTAGGCGATGCGGCCGGTCAGGTCCGGGTCGCCGCCGAGCGCCGCCCAGGCGTGGGCGGTGGCGGCGGTGCGGTCCGGGCGCTCCGTGGCAGGTGCGACCGGTGTGGCGGGTGCGCTGTACGAAGTTCGTTGCCCCATACAGGCATTGTGGCACCAGGTGCCGCGCCGGGGGGCGGTTTCCGGCCTTGTCGGCCTTATTCCCGCTTGCGGAACAGGAACTTCCCGCACAGCGCCCCGATGACGCCCATGCCCAGCAGCGCCATCCACAGGGGCATGCTGACCTCGGGAATCAGCAGACGGATCTTGGTCTGCCGGGTGTTCTCGAAGATGAAGACGAGGGCGAGTACGGCGACGGCGATCAGCGTCAGCCTGCCCGGCGTCGCGAATCCGCCCTTGCCGCCGCCCCCGCCACCGGATCCGCCCGAAGAAGTCTTGGGACTCATGTCCTGGAACCCTTCCCTGGGGAGTGGGCCTGGCGGCCCCTGGCCTCCAGCATGGCCACTGTGCGGCGCGGGCGCGCGGCGGCCGGGTCCTCAGGGGTGAGGGGCTCAGGCGTGCGCGGTGCTCACCGCGCACGCCGCCGCGTAGCCCTCGGGTGCCCGTACATCGGTGATGTGCCAGCCGGGGACCGGGACCGGGTGCGCTCCGGTGCCCACCAGGGTGGTCTCGGTGCGGTTCTCGGCGAGCCCGGTGCCCAGGCCCTTGAGGCAGGCCTCCTTTCGGGTCCAGCAGCGGGCGAAGGCCGCGGGGCGCCCGGCGGCGGGCAGGGCGGCCAGCTCGCGCCGCTCCTGCGGGTGCAGCGCGGCCGCCACGTCGGCCACCACCGAGTCGGCCACCAGGCCCTCGACGTCCACGCCTATCGGGGCACGGGCGAAGCCGAGCAGCGCCAGCCGTCCGGTGTGGGAGAGCGAGAAGTGCGGGGCGCCCTGCGCGGGCGGCCCGGCGACGGCGGGGCGGCCGTGCGGGGCGTCGCAGCACGGGCAGGGCTCGCGCCGGAAGCGCAGCGCGGCGGGGTCCAGGCGCAGCTGGGCGCCCAGCAGGCGGCGCAGCGCGGCGTGCGAGGAGACATAGGTGTCGCGGTCGGCGGGCCGCAGGAACTTGGCCGCCCTGGCGCGCTCCTCGTCGTCCAGCACTGCCAGGTTCGCCGGGTCCAGGCCCGCGTCGGGCGCGGTGTGCACCAGCCAGAGGGCGGGCGCCGGGCCTTCGGGGAGGGGGAGTTCGGCGGGCAGCGCGCGCTCGTCGTACACCAGTGGCGCCAGTGGCGCGCCGGGCCCGTCGTCCCGCGCCGCGCTGGGGGCACGTGCCTCGCCCGTGGTCATCCGTCGAGTTCCTTCCGGCCCGCGGCCCCGGCTGCGGGGCCGTCCTGGTGCTGCCCGGCGACGGTACCCGGGCCGGTCCGGGGGCGGGGCGGCGGGGTCCGCCTGCCCCGCCCCGGAAGGGGCCGGTCCCGGCGGCGGCATCCGCCGGGACCGGAGTCGGTGCGAGCCGTTCCACGGGGAGCGGTTGGTCGACTGCGGGCCGTCTGTGGCTGGTCGCGCCCACGCGCGGAGCCGCATATCGACGCGGCCCCGCGCCCCTTACGGGGCGCGAAGGGCGGTCAGTTCCTCCAGTTCGCCGTCATGGGTCCAGCGGGCGCGTGCGTCGGCGCGGTACATGCGCGAGCCCGGTGGGCCGTAGGGGTCGGGGACGAAGCGGGTGGCGGTGCGGGCGGGGTGTCCGAGGTAGCCGGTGGCCACTTCCGGGCCGGCCAGGTACAGGTCGCCGCCGACGCCGGGCGGGCAGGGCGCGAGGCAGCCGTCCAGGACGTACCGGCGGGTGTGCCGGGCCGTTTCGGCGCTGATCGCGGGCGCCTCGTCCAGGACGAGGACGCCGCCGGTGCGCAGCGGGAGGCACAGCCGGACCAGGTCCTCCTCCGCGGGCGCGCCGCCGTCGTAGCGGTAGGCGTGGTGCGCACCGGGCCGGGCCCCGCACTCCTGCTGGGCGCGGCGCACCCGGTGGTCGAGTGCGGAGTGCGCCACGATCACGCCCACCGGGCCGTCCGCCTCTGCCGGCGGGCAGGCGCCGGGTGCGTAGGAGACGCAGACGGGGTGCTGCGGGGTGAGCGGCCGGCCGGGGTTCACGGACGGGTACGAGGACGGATCGAGGCCGTCCATGAGGACCAACGGGCAGTCGAAGGCGGGCAGTTGGGCATGGGTGGCGGCCGTGGTGACCAGACACACGGGTGCCGCGTCGGAGAGCGCGTGCGCCGACCGGCCGTGCGGAGCCGCCGGGTCCAGCGGCAGCAGCGCGCCGCCGGCCTTCAGGACCGCCAGTACGGCCACGACCCGCTCCACGCCGTGCGGGAGGGCGACGGCGGCGAGCGCGCCGGGCCGCACTCCGCGGGTGACGAGGTGGCGGGCCAGGCGGTTGGCTCGGGCGTTCAACTCGGCGTAGGTCAGGGACAGTTCGCCGTCCCGCAGCGCGACGGCGGTGGGGGTGCGGCAGGCCTGGGCCTCGACGGGGCCGATGAAGGTGGTCGGCGGGACGGCGCGGGCGGGCGGGTTGAACTCGTCCAGGACCAGGGTGTGTTCGTCGGGGGTGAGAATGCCGTGCCGGGCGAGCGGGGCGTGCGGGTCGGCGGCGGCGATGCGGGTGAGCAGGTCCAGGAAACGGGCCTGGTGCGCCTCGAGTTCGGCCGCGGTGTAGCGGTCGGGGTTGGCGTCGTGGTCCACCCGCGGCCCGGCGCCCCCGCCCCGGCCCGGGTCGGTGATGGTGACGGTGACGGTGAGGTCCTCCACCGGCCCGGAGGCGAGGTGGTGGACGGTGGAGCGGGCACCGGCGAACGTCGGCCCGTGACCGGCCGGCACCACCTTGACCAGCGGCCCGATCAGCGTGCCGCCCCGCGCCGCGAGTCCGAGGTCGCCGCGGATGTCCTCCGGGCGGTAGCGCTGGTGGCGGCGGGCGGCACGGATGCCGAGCACCACCTGGCGGGTGAGTTCGGCGAAGGTCGACTCCGGGGCGACGGTCAGCCGCAGCGGCAGGACGTTGGCGGCCAGGCCGGGGGTGCGCAGCGCGGCGGGTCCCGTGCGGCCCGCCATGGGCAGCCCGAGGACGACCTCGCGCGAGGCGGTGGCGCGCGCCACGTACAGCGCCTGTGCGGCGATGAGCACATGCGGCCAGGTGGCGCGGATGGAGAGGGCCAACTCCCCCAGCCGGTCGGTGGATCGCGGCGAGATGTGGCCGGTGCGGCGCAGGGTGTGCGCGCAGGGCGGGGCGGGTGCGGCGGCGAGGCTGGGCGCGTCGGCGACCCCGGCCATGGCGGTGTGCCAGTGCGCGCCGTCCCGGTCGAAGGCGCCGGAGGCGCGGTAGGCGGTGTCGCAGGCCACGAAGTCGGCGAGCCGCCCGAAGGGGCTGGGGCCCGGCGCCGAGCCCGCGGCCAGCGCGGTGTAGACCTCGGCGGTACGGCGTACCAGCAGCGCGCGCCCGTAGTCGTCCATGACGGCGTGGTGGACGCGCTGGTACCACAGCCAGCGGTGCTCGCCGACGCGCAGCAGCGCCTGGGCGAACAGCGGGCCGCTCGCCGCGTCGAGGGGCGTATCGAGGTCCGCGCGGGTCCAGGAACGGGCCGCGGCGTCCGGGGCGGGTTCCGTACGCAGGTCCAGCACCCTTACGGGGAAGGGCACTTCGGCCTCCCCGGTGGGCCACCGGCCGGGCGGCGCCTGCTCGGCGCTGTGTACGGGGACGGGGTGCGGCACCGGCCCGATGGCCAGGGGGATCTGCCGCGGCCCCTGGGGGGTGCGGGTGAAGCGCACCCGCAGCGCCTCGGCCTCACCGGCCACCCGGTGCAGGGCCTCCACGAACAGCGCGGCGTCCAGCGGACCGTGGATCTCGACGCTCTCGGCGGTGCTGTGGCCGGTGCCGCAGGCGCCCGAGGCGGCGCTGTGCCAGGCCGCGCGCTGGGCGGCGGTCAGCGGGAGGCCGGCCGCGCGGGGCGCGGCGGCGGGGCCGGTGAGGGCCGGGGCGGTGGCGGGCGCCTGTGCCGCCACCGCCGCCCCCGCCGTCATGCCCGGGCGCCCAGCAGGGGCGCCCACTTCTCGATGGCCGGCTGCTCCGCGAGGTCGACGAATCCGGCCTCGATGCCGTGGTCGGCGCGCCAGCGCTCGATGAGGGTCATGATGCGGATGGAGTCCAGCCCGTAGTCGACGAGGTTCTCGTCGTCGGGGATGTCCGCGGGGTCCTCGCCGAGCACATCGGCGATGTCGGCGCGTATCTGATCGATCGTCAAGGACATGGCGGGTGCCTTCGTCACTTTCCCTGGAAAACGGTGTCGGTGGTGGTGATGACGGCGCACTTGGCGGCGGCCCAGCGCAGCGCCATGGCGTGGTCGGCGGCGCAGAAGTCGGCGACCGCGTCGGCGACGAGGAAGGGCTGGATGTCCTGCATCCAGGCGTCGCAGGCGCTCATCATGACGCCGATGTGGGCGTACACGCCGACGATGACGAGCTGGTCGCGGCCCTGCTCGCGCATCCGCTGCGCGAGGTCGGTGCGCACGAACGCGCTGTACTTCCACTTGGTCAGGACGGTGTCGGCGGCGGTGGGCGCCACCGGTGCGGCGATCGCCTTGGCGTGCTCGTCGTCGGGCAGGCCCGGTCCCCAGAAGTCCTGCTGGAGGCCGCGCTCGGCGGGCGTCTGGCCGCCGGGCTGCGCGGAGTAGACGACCGGTACGCCCAGGCGCTCGCAGTCCTTCTTCAGCTTGCCGACGTTGTCCAGGAGTTCGGTGACCGGCGAGGCCCCTTCGGTGAACGCGCCGAGGAAGTAGTTCTGCAGGTCGTGCACGAGCAGGACGGCGCGGTCGGGGTCGACGCTCCAGCCGACCTTGTTGGCGGGCAGCTCGTCGGCGGTGGGCATGGGATAGGGGGCGATGGCGGGGAGCGCCATGGTGAGGTGCCTTTCGTGGTCAGTGCTGCTGGGCGGCGCGCAGGTCCTTCTTGCTGACCTTGCCGATGCCGGTCTGCGGGAAGGCCTCGACGAACTCGACGCGGTCGGGGACCTTGTAGGCGGCCAGGCCCTTCTCGCGGACGAACTTCTTGACGGCGACGGGCCGCAGCGGCTCGGCTCCGGCCCGCAGGATGACGTACGCGCAGGTGCGCTCGCCCAGGTAGTCGTCGGGTACGGCGACGACGGAGACGTCGTGCACGGCGGGGTGGGCGAGGATGACGTTCTCGACCTCCTCGGCCGCGATCTTCTCGCCGCCGCGGTTGATCTGGTCCTTGGCCCGGCCCTCGACGACGAGATGGCCGGTCTCGGTCAGCCGCACGATGTCGCCGGTGCGGTAGAAGCCGTCCTCGGTGAAGGAGCGGGCGTTGTGCTCGGGCGCGCGCCAGTAGCCGCGGATGGTGTACGGGCCGCGGGTGAGCAGGTGGCCGGTCTCGCCCACTTCCAGATCCCGGTCCTCGTCGTCCACGACGCGGATCTCGTCCGCCGGGGAGATGGGGCGGCCCTGGGTGGTGACGATGGTCTCCTCGGGGTCGTCCAGGCGCGTGTAGTTCACCAGCCCCTCCGCCATGCCGAAGACCTGCTGGAGCGTGCAGTTCAGGGCGGGGCGCACCCGCCGCGCGGCCTGCTCGCTGAACTTCGCGCCGCCCACCAGCAGCACCTCAAGGCTGCTCAGGTCGCACTCGGTGTCCTGGGCCGCCTCGATCCACACCAGGGCGAGCGGCGGTACGAGGCCGGTGAGGGTGACGCGTTCGCGCTCGATGAGGGGGAAGGCGGTCCTGGGGTCGGGCTTGGGGCACAGCACGACCGTGCCGCCCGCGTAGAAGGTGCCGAGCGAACCGGGCGAGCTGAGCGGGAAGTTGTGGGCCGCGGGCAGCACGCACAGGAACACGCTGTGCTCGTCCACGCCGCACAGCTCGTTGGAGCCCCACAGCGAGTAGAGGTAGTCGTCGTGGGTGCGCGGGATGAGCTTGGGGATGCCGGTGCTGCCGCCGGAGAGCTGCAGGAAGGCCAGGTCGCCCGGGGCCGGGCCGTCGGTGACGGCGACCGGCTCGCGCGCCACGTCCTTCAGGGCGGTGTGCTCCCCGGGCTCGCCGACCACGAACACGTGCTCAAGGGTGGGCACTTGGGATCCCACGGAGGTGGCCAGCGCGCGGAAGTCGAAGCCGTCGGCCACGTCCGGGACGATGTAGGCGACCGCCTCGGTGAACTCGCAGAAGTAGCGGATCTCCGTCTCGCGGTGCGCGGGCAGCGCGAAGACGGGCAGCGCGCCGATGCGGAAGAGGGCGAAGATCACCTCGAAGAACTCGGCGACGTTGGGCAGTTGGAGGACGACGCGGTCGCCCTTGCCGATGCCCTTGGCCAGGAATCCGGCGGCCAGCCGGTCGGCGCGGTCGTCCAGTTCGCCGTACGTCCAGCGCCGGCCGGTGCCGTCCGGGCCGCCGTGCGGGTCCACCACGGCAGTGCGGTCGGGGTGGTTCAGGGCGCGCTCGCGCAGCATCGATCCGAAGGTCTCGCCGCGCCAGTATCCGGCGGCGCGGTAGCGCTCGGCGAAGTCGGCGGGCCACATGGGGGCGTCGGCGCTCGCTGCGGCCGGGGCGCCGTTCGGTGCGGGGGTGGTCACTGGTCGGCTCCAACCGCGTGCAGGAAGGTACGGAATTTGGCGGCGGTCTCGGCGGTCTCCGCCTCGGGGCTGGAGTCGGCGACCACGCCGGCTCCCGCGTACAGGCGCAGGGTGCGGCCCTCGGCCTCGGCGCAGCGTATGGTCACCACCCATTCGCCGTCGCCGTCGGCGTCGCCCCAGCCGACCATGCCGGTGAACAGGCCGCGGTCGAAGGGCTCGGTCTCGCCGATGACCTGGCGGGCGAGGTCGGTGGGGGTGCCGCAGACGGCCGGGGTCGGGTGCAGGGCGCAGGCCAGCTCCAGGGCGGAGGTGGCCGGCTGCTCCAGTTCGCCGGTGAGGGTGGTGGACAGGTGCCACATGGCGGCGGTGCGGATCAGCGTGGGGCGGGCGGGGACGTCCAGGGTGCGGCAGTAGGGCGCGAGCGCCTCGCGCACCGCGTCCACCACGACCGCGTGCTCGTGCAGGTCCTTCGCGGACTCCAGCAGCGCGGCGGCCCGGCGGACGTCCTCGGCCAGGTCCTGGCTGCGCGGGGTGGAGCCCGCGAGGGGGTTGGCCACGATCTGTGTGCCGCGGCGGGAAACCAGGAGTTCGGGGCTGGCGCCGAGCAGGGTGCGGCCCTGGCCCGCGGGCAGCGCGAAGGTGTAGCCGCCGGGGTCGCGGCGGGCCAGGCGCTGGAGCATCGCGGGGATGTCCAGGTCGCTCGGCGAGGTGAGTTCGAGGGTGCGGGCGAGCACGACCTTGCTGAACTCCCCGGCCTGCATGCGCTTCACGGCACCGGCCACGCCCGCCGCGTACTCCTGCGGCTCCGGTACGGGGCGTACGTCCCAGCCGGTCCCTGCGGGCTGCGGCGCGGGCAGCGCCACCAGGGGGTCCTCGCGCAGCGCGGGCGCCAGGCGCACGCTCTCGGGCACGGCGAGCACGGCCGGGGCGGTGTGGTCGAAGGGGACGGCGCCGACGACGACGGGCGCGGGGTGGCCCGCGTGCCGCTCGGCCCGCAGGGTCTCGGCGACGCGGAGCGCCAACGGGCGCTCGTCGTGCGGCACTTGGGCCCGTACGCCCTCGGCGAGGAGGGTACGGGTGGGGGTCGCCAGGAACCGCGCGGTGCCGGGGCGGTAGGCGTCCAGCAGGGCGGTGGCGGCGCCCACGGGAGAGGCGGGCGCCGGGGCGCGGGGCGCGGGCTCGGGGCCGTTCTCGAAGTCCTGCCGGGTGGCGGCCTCCGGGTCGGGCAGCACACCGCCCGTGGGCCGGGGGCCGGGCTGCCGCGGTGCGGCGCCGTCCGTGGCGCGACCCGCTCCGGGCCGCTCGGCGACGTCGTTGGCCGTGGTCACCTGGTGCTCCATTCCCCCGGTGTGGTCCCACCGGACGTGATGTTTCCCCGGTGCATGCTCACCGGACGTGTTCTGGTTGTTCATCGGTCGACGACCGCGCGCCGGATCCGTACGGCGCCGGTGTCACGCGCGGCAGCGCCAGGGCTGTTCGCGGCAGCGGAAAAATGGCTCCGCCACGACGGCGGTCCACCACGGCGGCGCGTTCCGGCGGCGCCGAACCCGCCCCGCACAGGGGCCGGAAGAACCGCGCGCCTAAGCGCGCAACGTGGCGCCGCCGTCCACGTACAGGTCGTGCATCGTGATGTGCCGGGCGCGGTCGGAGACCAGGAAGGCGACCGACTCGGCGATGTCGTCGGCCTCGGCGATACGGCCGAGCGGGATGCCGACGCGGTACTCGGCGCTGTCGCCGTCGATGACGCGCAGCGGCGCCTGCGGGTCGTTCCACAGCTGGCGCTGCATGGCGGTGTCGGTGGAGCCCGGCGAGACGACGTTGCAGCGCACCCCGCTGCGGGCCAGCTCCAGCCCGAGGCACTTGGTGAACATGGTCGCGGCGGCCTTGGAGGCGGCATAGGCGGCCATGCGGGTGCGCGGTACGCCGGCGGCGTTGGAGCCGACGGTCACGATGCTGCCGCTGCGGCGCTCGCTCATCCGGCGGGCCAGGGCGCGGGAGGTGTGGAAGACGCCGGAGGTGTTCACGGCGAAGGTGTCGTGCCAGTCCTGGTCGGTCAGCTCCACGACCGGCGAAATGCGCAGCATTCCGGCGACGTTGACGAGGATGTCGACCGGCCCCATCTCGCGCTCGATGTCCTCGACGGCGGTCTCGACGGCCGCGCCGTCGGTGACGTCCAGGGTGCGGCCGGTGATCCGCGGACCGCACTCGCTCTCGAGGGACTTGACCCCGTCGGGGAGCAGGTCCACGGCCACGACCCGGGCCCCGCGGTCGGCGAGGAGGCGGGCCACGGCCTCGCCTATGCCCTGCCCCGCGCCGGTGACCAGCGCGGTCCGCCCTGCGAGTTCTGGCTGCTGCATGGAGTTTCCCCTCGACATACCGAAGTCCGGCACCGAATCCCGACCCTCGGTCGAAGTAAGGCAAGCCTAACCTAACATGACACACTCTGCGATCATGGATTGCCGCACAACTCCCCCTCCCCCTAAAGGGGCGGAGGCGCCATTAGGTTAGCCTTACCTTATGACCCTCCCGCAAGTGGGCCACCGCACGTCGGACGTCCCCACGGACGCCCCCGCCGCACCGGCCGAGACCGCCCCGGCAGCCCAACCGCCCGGATCCGGCGGCCCGTCGGCATTCCGGCAGCGCTTCACCTCGCGCGGCACCGCCGTCGCCGTCGCCGTACTCGCGCTGGCCGTCCTCCTGCTCGCCGCGCTCTCCCTGTGTGTGGGCGCGGGCGAGGTCGGCCCGTCCGGGGTGCTGGACTACCTGCTCGGCCGGAACGGAGCCCGCGACAACTCCCGGCTCACCCTGGTCGTACGGGATCTGCGGCTGCCCCGCACGCTGACCGCGCTGCTGGTCGGCGCGGCCCTGGGAGTGGCCGGCTGTCTGCTCCAGGCGGTGACCCGCAACCCGCTGGCGGAGACGGGTCTGCTCGGCGTCAACGCGGGCGCCTCCCTGGGCGTCGTCACCGGCATCGCCTTCCTCGGCGTCCAGACCAGCTACGGCTATCTGCTCTGGGCCTTCGCGGGCGCGGTGGTCGCCAGCGGGCTCGTCCTGCTGATCTCCGGCAGCCGCGGCGGCGGTTCACCGATGCGGCTGGTGCTGGCGGGCGCCGCGCTCGGCGCCACCTTCGGCGGCCTGACCAGCCTGATCATCGTCAACTCCGCCGAGGCCTACGACGGCTTCAGGCACTGGGTCCTGGGCTCGCTGGCCGGCATCGAGGGCTTCGGGGCCATCGGCCCGCTCTCCCCCATGGTCCTGGCGGGCTTCCTCATCGCCTTCCTGATAGCCCGTCCGCTGTCCGCCCTCGCGCTCGGCGACGACCTGGCGCGCGGCCTGGGCCACCGGCCCGCGCTCATCCGTACGGTGGTGGCCTGCGCCGTCACCCTGCTCACCGCGTCCGCCGTCGCTCTGGTCGGCCCGGTCTCCTTCCTCGGACTGCTCGCCGGGTTCGTCGCCCGCACCGTGGCCGGGCCGCGGCCCGGGGCGCAGATCGTGCCGGCCGCGCTGATCGGCGCCGGTGTGCTGACCGGAGCCGACGTGCTGGCCCGGGTGGTCTCCCGGCCCTTCGAGGCGCCCGTCGCCGTCATCGTCGCGCTGATCGGCGCGCCCGTACTGATCGCCCTGGTCCGCTCCAAGCGCCTGGGCGCGATGGGCATGACGGAACCGGCCACCGCCCAGGACGGGCCCCGCGGCGCCGCCCCGTCCGCGCCGCGCCGCGAGAACTTCGTACTGCGCCGCGGCCGGCTGTCCCTGCTCGTCTCCTACCGCCCGGCCCTGGCCGCACTCGCGCTGGGCGCGGTCCTGGTCGCCGCCGTGGTCTTCGCCGCGCACTCCGGCCAGAGCGAGATGGGCGTCGTACGGACCTTCCGCGCCGTCTTCGGCGCCGGCGACCACTTCGACGTCCTGCTGGTGCAGAAGTTCCGGCTGGGGCGGATCGTGGCCGCGCTCACCGCGGGCGCCGCGCTCGGCCTGGCCGGCTGCCTCACCCAGACCCTGGCCAGGAACCGGCTGGCCACCCCCGAACTCCTCGGCGTCAACGACGGCGCGACCGCCGCCGTCCTGCTCTCCGTCACCCTCTCCGCCACCGGCTCCTTCGGCGCCTGGTGGGCCGGGCCGATCGGCGCCCTGGTCGCCGTCGTCGTGGTCACCTCGGTCTCCGGCGGCCTCGGGCAGCGCGGCCACCGCGTCCTGGTCGTCGGCCTGGCGATGTCCGCGCTGGCCTCCGCCGCCACCCAGGTCGTCCTCTCCCGCCGCTCGCTCAACTCCGCCAGCGCGCTCTACACCTGGACCTCCGGCAGCCTCAACGGGCGCGGCTACGACGTGGCCGTGCCGGTCCTGATCGGCCTGGCCGTGCTCATCCCGCTGACCTTCCTGGTCGCCCGCCACCTGAACGTACTGCGCTTCGACGACGCCACCGCCGCCTCACTGGGCGTGGCCCCCGCCAAGGTCCGTATCGTCTGCCTGCTGCTGGCCGTCGCCCTGGCCGGACTGGCCGTCGGCATCTGCGGCCCGGTCGGCTTCGTCGCCCTGGCCTCCCCCGTCATCGCCGGTCGCCTCGCCGGCCCGCTGCGCGTCCCCGTCCTGGGCTCCGTCCTGGTCGGCGCCGCCCTCGTGGTCGTCGCGGACACCGTCGGCCGCACCGTCTTCAACGGCACCGAGGTCCCGGTCGGCGTGGTCACCACGGTCCTGGGCGGCCCGTTCCTGCTGTGGGTCCTGCTGGGCCGCTCGGCGGCGACGCGCGCTTGAGCAGCCCCGTAAGGGGCGCGGAGCCGTGTCGCTGTGCGGCTCCGCCGCGTGGGCGCGTTCCCCCCACCCCCGCGCTTTCATGACCGACCGAAGGAGACGAGTACCCATGGACAGTCCGCTGCTGCGGAACCTCGAGGCGGACGTGGCGGCCGGAAAACCGGACGCCGTCCGGGAGTTCTGGGAGCGGGTGGCCCGCACCGGAACCCCGCTCGTCGAGGCCGATCCCGGCGATGGCGCCTACCGCCTGGTCACCTTCCTGTGGCGGGACGCCGCCGCCGACGACGTCCTCACGCTGCTGCACACCGTCACCGACAAGGACCGGCACGCGGGCGATCTGACGCCCCATCTGATGCACCGGGTGGCGGGTACGGACGTGTGGGCGCTCACCCACCGGCTGCGCGGCGACCACCGGGCCTCCTACCAGTTCGTCGTCGGGCACGGGCCGCGCGAGCACACGCTGCGTACGGACCGCGCCTCCTGGCTGCGCACCCTGGACTCCGCGCTGCCCGACCCGCTCAACCACGGCCCTGACCTGCCCGCACGCGACGGCCGGCACCCCTCCTCCGTGATGGAGCTGCCCGACGCCCCGCCCCAGCCCTGGGCGCAGGGCACGCCGGGCGCCGCCGCGGGCCGGACCCTGGAGCGGGAGGTCGACGGGCGCCGGGTGTGGGCCCATCTGCCCGCCGGGCACCGGCCGGACGGCGGCCCGTACGCGGTCGCGGTGCTGCTGGACGGCGAGATGTGGGGCCCGGTGCTGGGCTTCGGCCGCACGCTGGACGCGCTGGCCGCCGGCGGCCGGATTCCGCCGACCGTGACCCTGCTGGTGGACACGATGGGCCGGGACCGGCGGATGGCCGATCTCAGCTGCAGCGAGGAGTTCGTCGACTGGCTCGCGGACGGGCTGCTGCCGTGGGCGGGCCGGGAGTTCGCGGCCACCGGCGAGGCGGCCCGTACCGTCGTCGCCGGGCAGAGCGCGGGCGGGCTGACGGCCGCCTTCGCCGCCTTCCGCCGCCCGGAGCGGTTCGGCAGGGCGCTGTCCCAGTCGGGCTCGTTCTGGTGGCCGGACGGTACGGAGTTCGACTCCGGCAGCGAGTGGCTGACCCGGCAGTACGCGGCGACACCGCGCCTGCCGGTCCGCCTCCGCCTCGAAGTGGGCGTCCAGGAGTGGATGCTGCTCCCGCAGAACCGCCATCTGCGCGACGTCCTGCGGGCCCGCGAGTACGACGTGACCTACCGCGAGTTCAACGGTGGTCACGACTACGCCTGTTGGCACGGCGGGCTGGCCGACGGGCTGGCGGACCTGCTGTCCGCCTGACCGCTGCGCTGGGCTCACGCGGTCATGAACCCGCGGGCCGGTGCGGGCTGGTCGCGCCCACGCGGCGGAGCCGCACATCGACGCGGCCCCGCGCCCCTTTCGGGGCGCGGGCGCGGTCACGCCTCAGGCGCAGCGCCCCGCGTCACGCCGTCGAGAGCACCGGCTCGTCCTCCGGGGCGCCCTCCAGGGGCGGCGGTGCGGCGGCCGTCCTGGGCATCCGGAGGGCGAGCGCTGCGCCGAGGGCCACCAGGGCGGCGGTGACGAGGATGGCCGCCTGGTACGGGCCCGAGCCGGTCGTGCCGTGGGAGGCGTCGGAGCCGCCGAGGGCTGCGACCACCGCCGCGCTCACCGCGATGCCGAGGGCGCCGCCGAGCGTGCGGACGATGGTGAACAGGCCCATCGCCTGGCCCATTCGGGGCGGTTCGACCTTCTCGAAGCCGGCGATCTGGATCGTGAGGACACCGGCGCCCAGCACCAGTCCGACGCAGAACATCAGGGCCCGTACGGCCCACTGGCTGTCGGCCACGGCGGGCAGCGCGAGCGCCGCGAAGACCACGGCGGCCAGCAGCAGCGCGGGGGCGGCCAGCGCCCGCGGGCCGATACGTGGCAGCAGCCGGTCGACCACCTGCGAGGCGAGCATCAGACCGAGCGCCTCGGGGAAGACGCTCAGCCCGGCGTCCAGCGCGGAGCCGCCCAGGACCGCCTGGTAGAGCAGCGGGTAGACGAACAGGATGCCCATCAGCCCGGCCGAGGTCAGCAGGGCCAGCGCGGTGGCGGCGCGGAAGACCTTCTCGGCCAGCAGGCGCAGCTCCAGCAGCGGGGTGGCGGCGCGCAGTTGGTGGACCACGGCCGCGATCAGCAGCGCCGTACCGAGCAGTGCGGCGGTGGCCACACTCGGCGAGGTCCAGCCGTGGGAGGGGCCGAAGCCGAGGGCGTAGGTGAGCAGGCCGAGGGCGGGCGTGGCGAGCAGGAAGCCCGCCGCGTCGAAGCGCCCCTCGGTGCCCGCCACGTCCTCGCGCAGCCGCAGCGCGCCCAGGGCCACGGCGGCGGCGCCGATGGGCACATTGACGAAGAACAGCCAGTGCCAGGACAGGTGCTGGGTCAGCAGGCCGCCCAGCGGCGGGCCGAGCGCCGGCATCAGGGCGGTGGGCACGATCAGCACCTTGGACAGCTTGACGCGCTCGTGCGGCGGGAAGGCGCGGAAGAGCAGCGTCATGCCGACCGGGGTCAGCAGCCCGCCCGCCACGCCCTGCACCACGCGCGACAGGACCAGGGTGGTGAGGTCCTGGGAGAGTCCGCAGGCCGCGGAGGCGGCGGTGAACAGCGCCAGGGCGCCCAGGAAGACGCGCTTGGTGCCGAAGCGGTCGCCGAGCCAGCCCGCCACCGGGAGGGCGACGGCCAGGCTCACCAGGAAGGCGACCTCGACGGTGTTGGCGGCCGAAACCGGTTCGCCGAAGTCGCGGGCGATGGTCAGCAGCGCCGGGTTGACGATGGTGGAGTCCAGCCCGTTCATGCACATCGCCGCCGTGTAGACGATCACGACGGCGATGCGGGAGGACACCGTGAAACGGCGCGTCACCGGGCGGCTGCCGGGTTCAGGTCGCTCCAGTTGGCGGTGACCCAGTCCAGGGCGGCCTGCCGCTCGGTGGGCCCGTGGGCGGTGCGCCAGCCCTCGGGGACCTCGGCGAAGGCGGGCCACAGGCTGTGCTCGTTGCGGCCGTTGACGAGGACGTAGAACTCGCCCTCGCCGTCGAAGGGGTTGGCGGGTGCGTCGGACATGGCTACTTCTCCAGGGCGGTCAGGCGGTCGGCGACCACGCGCGCGATGTGCGCGATCGGTTCGGGCAGGGTCATGTCCTTGTGCGAGCAGGCCACATCGGTGTTGGTGATGGGCCCGGTGACGTACGGCGTCCAGGTCTCGGGGGTGAGCGTGTCGTCGATGGTGTCGACGGTGGCGCGGAAGAAGAGGACCTCGCCGTCGAAGACGCGGTGGTCGAAGCGGCGCACAAGGTGGTTGGTGTTGAGGTAGATGGCGTTCAGCGCCTCGAAGGTGGCGTCGTCCAGGCTGGCCAGGGGGCTGCCCTCGCGGCGCAGCACCTCGGTGACCGCGCCCAGTTCCAGCGGCTTGCCCGCCAGGCTCTCCGGGCCGTGACCGCCCATGGTCAGCAGCGCCTCCAGTGCCTCGTCCTGGTCGGGTACGGGCAGCTCGCGGAAGCCCTCGGCGGGGTAGGCGTCCAGGATCGCCAGCAGTTCGACCTGCTCGCCCAGGTCCTGGATGCGGGTGGCCATGGCCTGCGCGATGATGCCGCCGGTGGACCAGCCCAGCAGGCGGTAGGGGCCGTGCGGCTGCACCTCGCGCAGCCGCTCGACGTAGTGCGCGGCCAGCTCCTCCAGGCTCTGCGGGAGCGGCAGTTGAGCCGTGGCCGGGCCCACGCCCTGCGCCTGGAGGCCGTAGATCGGCACATCGGCGGGCAGGTGGCGGATCAGGCCCGCGTAGCACCAGCTCAGGCCGCCCGCCGGGTGCACGCAGTACAGCGGCGCGCGGTCGCCCTCGGTGGCGGGGCGCAGCGGCAGCAGGACGTCCAGCGCGTCGGCGCTGTCGCCCGCCCGGTCCAGGGCGCTGTCCAGGGCGGCCGGGGTGGGGGCCTGGAAGATGGTGCCGATGCCGACGTCGGCGCCCAGCGCCTCCTTGACGCGCCCCGCCAGGCGTACGGCCAGCAGCGAATGGCCGCCCAGGTCGAAGAAGTTGTCGTCCACGCCGACCCGGGGCAGGCCCAGGACCTCGGCGAACAGGGCGCACAGCTGCTCCTCGCGGGGGCCCCGCGGGGCCCGCCCCTCGGTGACGGCCCCGGCCAGGTCGGGGGCGGGCAGCGCCTTGCGGTCGAGCTTGCCGTTGGCGGTCAGTGGCAGCCGCTCCAGCAGGACGACGGCCGAGGGGACCATGTGGGCGGGCAGCGCGCCGGCGGTGTGCTCGCGCAGCGCGGCCGGGTCCGGGCCCAGGCCCTCGCCGCGTACGGGCACGGCGTAGCCGACCAGGCGCTGGTCGCCCGGGGTGTCCTCGCGGACGATGACCGCGGCGTCGGCGACCTCGGGGTGCGCGGCCAGCGCGGCCTCGATCTCGCCCAGTTCGATGCGGAAGCCGCGGATCTTGACCTGCTGGTCGGCGCGCCCGAAGTACTCCAGGGTGCCGTCCGCGCGGCGCCGCGCCAGGTCGCCGGAGCGGTACATGCGGGTGCCGCTCTCGCCGAAGTGGTGGGCGAAGGGGTCGGCGACGAAGCGTCCCGCGGTCAGTGCGGCCCGGCCCAGGTAGCCGCGGGCCACGCCCTGCCCGGCGACGTACATCTCGCCGGTGACACCGGGCGGCACCGGCTGGAGGTACTCGTCCAGGACGTAGACGCGCAGGTCGGGGATGTTCACGCCGATGGTGCTGGCGCTCTCGGCGGTGGCGCTCGCGCGGTCCAGGGGGAAGTAGGAGACGTGCACGGTGGTCTCGGTGATGCCGTACATGTTGACCAGGCGCGGGGCGTCCTCGGCGTGCCGCTCGTACCAGTCCTCCAGGCGGCCCAGCTCCAGCGCCTCGCCGCCGAAGACGACGTAGCGCAGGGCCAGCCGGGTGCCGGGGCGCTCCCGGTCGGCGGCGCTGAGCTGGTAGAAGGCGGAGGGGGTCTGGTTCAGGACGGTGACCTTCTCGCGCGCCAGCAGCTCCAGGAAGGCGGCGGGATCGCGGCTGACGAGGTGGGGTACGACCACGAGCCGGCCGCCGTGCAGCAGGGCGCCCCACAGTTCCCACACCGAGAAGTCGAAGGCGTAGGAGTGGAAGAGCGTCCAGACGTCGTCGCTGCCGAAGCCGAACCAGTGGTCGGTGGCGGTGAACAGGCGCAGCACGTTGTGGTGGGTGACGGGAACGCCCTTGGGGCGGCCCGTGGAGCCGGAGGTGTAGATGACGTACGCGGTGTCGCCGGGCAGCAGCGGACGGGTGCGCTCGTGCTGTGCGAGGTCGCCGTCGCCGTAGGTGTCCTGCTCGGTGCCGTCGACCAGGACGCAGGGCAGGCCGTCGTGGGCGGGCAGCTGCGGCGCGGTGGCGGAGTCGGTCAGCACGGCGGCCGGGGCGGCGTCCTGGAACATGTACGCCAGGCGGTCGGCCGGGTAGTCGGGGTCCATGGGGAGGTAGGCGGCGCCGGACTTGGCGACCGCCAGCAGGGCGACGACCAGGTCCAGGGAGCGGGGCAGGGCGAGCGCCACGATCGCGCCGGGGCCGATGCCGCGGGCGGTCAGCAGGCGGGCCAGGCGGTTGGCGCGGGCGCCCAGTTCGGCGTACGTCAGCGACGCGCCCGCGCAGGTGACGGCGGCGGAGCCGGGGTGGCTGCGGGCGGCGGACTCGAAGAGCTCGGGGAGGGTGGCGAGCGGGGTGCGGGCGGGCGCGGGGGCGCCGGCGGCGCTGTTCCACTCCACCACGGCGCGGCGCTGCTCGTCCCGGCCGGTCATCGCGAGCTGCCCGACGGGGGTGTCCGGGTGCGCGCACGCGGCGGTGAGCAACCGGGACAGGCGGTCGGCGAGGCCCTCGGCGGTGGCGCGGTCGAAGAGGTCGGTGCGGAACTCCAGGAAGCCCGCGATGCCGCCCTCGGGCCGCTCCCCCGCGTTCAGGGTGAGGTCGAACTTGGCGGTGCCGGAGGGCACGGCCGTCATACGGGCCCTCGCGCCGCCCATGGTGAAGGCGGCGTCGGGCACGGACTGCCAGGCGAGCATCACCTGGAACAGCGGGTGGCGGGCCAGCGAGCGCGGCGGGTTGATCTCCTCGACCAGGCGGTCGAAGGGCAGGTCGGCGTTCTCGTAGGCGGCCAGGACACAGCCGCGCACCCGCTCCAGGAGGGTGCGGAAGGTGGGGGCGCCGGAGACGTCGGTGCGCAGGACCAGGGTGTTGACGAAGAAGCCGACCAGGTCTTCGGTGGCGGGCTCGTCGCGTCCGGCGACCGGGGTGCCGATGGGGATGTCCGTGCCGCAGCCGTGCCGGGTCAGCAGCGCCGCCAGGGCGGCCTGGACGGCCATGAAGACGCTGGTGCCGGTGGTGCGGGCGAGTGCCTTGAGGGCGGTGTGGGCGTCCGCGTCCAGGTGGAAGGGGACGGTGTCGCCGTCGTGGGAGGCGATGGCCGGGCGCGGGCGGTCGGTGGGCAGTTCGAGCTGGTCGGGCAGCCCGTCCAGGGCCTTGCGCCAGTGGGAGAGCTGGCGGGCGGCGAGCGCGGTGGGCTCCTGGGCGGTGCCGGTCAGGCGCTGCTGCCAGGCGGTGTGGTCGGTGTACTGCACGGTCAGCGGCGCCAGTTGGGGTACGCGGCCCTCGGCGCGGGCGCTGTAGGCGGCGGCGAGGTCGCGGGCCAGGGGGGTGGTGGAGGCGCCGTCGCCCGCGATGTGGTGCAGCAGGAGCAGCAGGGTGTGGCCGCGCTGCCCGTCGGTGCTGTGCTCACCCGGGGTACGGCCCCCGGACCCCCGCGTGAAGAGCGTGGTGCGCAGCGGGGGTTCGGCGGCCAGGTCGAAGGTGTGGCGGACGGCGGCGCGCAGGGCGGCGTCGCCCGAGTCCTCGCCGAGGGGCTCGATGTGCAGGCGGGGGCGGGCCTGTTCGACGGGCAGGACGGTCTGGTACGGCTCGTTGTCAGTGGCCGGATATACCGTTCGTAGTGTCTGGTGACGCTGGGTGAGGTCTTCCAGGGCGAGCTGGAGCGCGTCGTGGTCCAGCGGGCCGTCGAGGGTGAGGAGCAGGGGGATGTTGTAGGTGGGGCTGGGGCCTTCGAGGCGGTGCATGAACCACAGCCGCTTCTGGGCCGGGGAGAGCGGGGAGCGCTCCTGGTGGGGCGCGGGGGTGAGTTCGGGGCGGGGCTCGGGTGCGGTCGCGTCCTTGCGGAAGGACGTGAGGAAGCCGGCGAGCGCCGAGGGGGAGGGATGACGGAAGACATCGGCCAGGCCGAGGCCCTGCGCCGCGGGGAAGGCGTCGCGGACGCGGGCGGCGAGCCGTCCGGCCAGCAGCGAGTGGCCGCCGAGGGCGAAGAAGTCGGCGTCGGGGCCGGGGAGTTCGTCCAGGCCCAGGACGTCCGCGAACAGACCGCACAGGATCTCCTCGCGCGGGGTGCGCG
The DNA here is from genome assembly GCF_058245575.1 of Streptomyces sp. UF-297. Taxonomy (NCBI): domain Bacteria; kingdom Bacillati; phylum Actinomycetota; class Actinomycetes; order Kitasatosporales; family Streptomycetaceae; genus Streptomyces; species Streptomyces sp. UF-297. Next base: position 45,152 of record NZ_JBSIBZ010000019.1, read on the forward strand.
GGGTGCGCGGGGCGGTGCGGGCCGGAGCGGCGGCGGGCTCGGGGTCGGGCAGCGCGCGGTGGTCGAGCTTGTCGTTGGCCGTACGGGGCAGCGCGTCCAGCAGCGTGAGGGCCGCGGGCACCATGTGCTCGGGGAGGCGCGACGCGAGGTGGGCGCGGAGCGCCTCGGGTCCGGCCGCGGCACCCTCGGCCAGGACGGCGTAGGCCAGCAGCCGCTTGCCGTGTGCGCTCTCGCGGGCGATGACGGCGGCCTGGGAGACGTCCGGGTGGGCGGCCAGAGCGGTCTGGATCTCGCCGAGTTCGATGCGGAAGCCGCGGATCTTGACCTGGTCGTCGGCGCGGCCGAGGAATTCCAGGGTGCCGTCCGGGCGCCTGCGTACGAGGTCGCCGGTGCGGTACATCCGCGCCCCCGGGTCGCCGTGCAGCGCGCCGTAGGGGTCGGCGACGAAGCGCTCGGCACTCAGGTCGGGGCGGCCCAGGTATCCGGCGGCCAGGCAGGCGCCGGAGAGATAGAGCTCACCGGTGGTGCCCGGGGCCGTGGGGCGCAGGGAGGTGTCCAGGACGTAGGCGCGCGAACCGCGTACGGGGCTGCCGGTGGCCGCTTCCCCGTCGGCGCCGGGCCGCCAGTAGTAGGCGTCCACGGTGGTCTCGGTCGGCCCGTAGAGGTTGAGCGGGGTGACGCCCTCGGTGGCGGTCAGGGTCTGCCACAGCGCTTCGGGCACGGCCTCGCCGCCGACGACGAGCACGGCCGGGCGGTGCCGTCCCGGCTCCAGCAGGCCCTCGGCGATGAGGGCTTCGGCGTAGGAGGGGGTGATGTCGAGGTAGTCGATCGCGTGCTGGTGGACGTATCCGGTCAGGGCGGCCGGGTCGCGGTAGGCCGCGTCGCCCAGGAGGTGGAGTTCGTGGCCGTGGACCATCCAGATGAAGGGGTCCCAGGAGGCGTCGAAGGCGAAGGAGGCGCTGTGTGCGACGCGCAGCCGCGCGCGGCCGGTGCGGCGGACGGCGGGTGCGATGTGGTCGCTGCCGTGGCCCGCGTGGAGGTTGGCCAGGGAGGCGTGGGTGACGACGACGCCCTTGGGGCGGCCGGTGGAGCCGGAGGTGTGGATGAGGTACGCGGCCTGGCCCGGCTCGGGCGCGGGCGGCGCGGTCTCGGGGCGGGCCTGGAGGCGGTCCCGGGTTTCGGGGTCGTCCAGGAGCAGCGTCGTCATCGGGTGCGGCGGCAGGGCGCGTACGGCCGGTGCGGTGCCGATGACGCAGACCGGGCGGGCGTCCTGGAGCAGCGCGGCGATCCGCTGCCGCGGGTGGCCCAGGTCCAGCGGCTGGCAGGCGCCGCCCGCCTTGAGGACGGCGAGCAGGGCGATCACGGTGTCCGCCGAGCGCGGCAGGGCGAGCGCGACCGGGCTTCCGGCGCCGACCCCGTGGTGCGCGAGTTCGTGGGCGAGGCGGTTGGCGGCGTGCTCCAGTTCGCGGAAGGTGAGCGTACTGTCCCCGTCGACGACCGCGACGGCCTCGGGGGTGCGGGCGGCCTGTTCGGCGAAGAGCTGGGGCAGGGTCAGCCGCGCGGCCGGCTCGCCGCGGCCCGCGGTGGCCTCGCGGATCTCCTCGGGGGTCAGCAGGTCCACGGCGCCGATGGGGCGCTGCGGGTCCGTCAGCAGCAGTTCGGCCAGGCCGTCCAGGTAGCGGTGCAGCCCGTCGGCGTGCCGGGCCAGCTCCGGGGCGTCGTAGCAGCCGGGGTTGGCGTCCAGGCCGAAGTTGAGGGCGCCGCCGGGTGCGGGGGTGACGGTCACGGCCAGGTCGTCGACGGGCCCGGCGGCCAGGTTGCGCACCGTGCCGGTGATGCCGCCGAAGTCCACATCGCCCTCGAAGGCCTTGATGTTGACCATCGGCCCGAACAGCGGCCGGGCGTCGCCCGACAGGCCCAGATCGCGGCGCAGGTCCTCCAGCCGGTAGCGCTGGTGCCGGCGCACGGCGCGGATCTCCAGGACGACGCGGCGCAGCAGGTCGGCGCCGCTGTCCTGGGGCCGTACGGCGATCCGCAGCGGCAGGACGTTCACGGTCATCGCCGGGGTGCGCAGGGCGGCCGGGCCGCGGCGGTTCATCAGGGGCAGGCCGAGGACGATGTCCTGGGCGCCGGTGGTGCGGTGCAGATATCCGGCGGTGGCGGCGACGACGAGCTCCGCCCAGGTGGCCTTGACCTCGCGGGCCGCGCGGTCCATGCGGCCGGCCTGCTCGGCGCTCAGCGCGCCGGGGTGGCGCCGCACCTGCCGGGCGGGGGCGGGCGGGTGGGCGCTCAGGGAGACGGGGCGCGGGGCATCCGCCAGCCGGCCGAGCCAGAAGTCCCGGTCGGCGGCGCGCTGTTCGCCGTCGCTGTAGGCGCGCTCCTCGGCCAGCAGCTCACCGAGCGTGCCGAAGGGGTTCGCGGTGGGGTCCTCGCCCGCGGCCAGGGCCGTGTAGACCTCGGCGCAGCGGCGGGCTATCAGGGTCAGCGCATAGGCGTCGACGGCGATGTGGTGGACGCGCTGATACCACCGGTAGCGCTCCTGGCCGACGCGGATCAACGCCTGGGTGACCAGCGGCCCTTGGGCCGGGTCGACGGGGCGGGCCAGGTCGGCGCGCATCCACTCCTCGGCGGCCCGCTCGGGCTGCTCGGCGCCGCGCAGGTCCAGGCGGCGCAGGGTGGGGCCGTCGCCGGTGGCCACGCGCTGGGTGGGGGTGTCGGTGCCGGGCTCGAAGGCGAGGTTCAGCGTCTGGGCCTCGGCCACGGTACGGCGCAGTGCCCGCTCGAAGAGGTCCGCGTCCAGCGGGCCGTCGATCTCCACGCAGTCGCCGGTGTTGTAGACGGGGTTGTCCGCGTCCAGGGCCTGGGCGTGCCAGATCCCCACCTGGGCGGCGAGCAGCGGCAGTTCCTCGGGGGCGCCGGCCGCGTCGGCGACGGGACCGGCGGAGGTGGCAGGGGTGGCACCTGACTGGCGCATGGAGTGGGGCTCCTTGTGTACGGCGACGACAGACCAGCGCACACCGGACCCCCGGGAGCGCGACTTAGGTAAGCCTAAGCTATGTTTCGGTCGAGCGGTGCCCCGCCCCCACCCTTGGGTGGCCCCCGGCACCCGCCCCGACCAGCACGAACACAGGAGCCCGCCGATGATTGCCCCGCCAGACCTCAAGCCCCGCATACGCGAACGGGTCGCCGGGCACCGGGAGGAGCTGCTCTCCCTCAGCCGCCGCATCCACGCCCACCCCGAGACCGCGTTCACCGAGCACCGCGCCGCCGCCTGGTGCGCGGACCTGCTGCGCGAGCACGGCTTCGACGTGACGGCCCCGGCGTACGGCCTGGACACCGCCTTCCGGGCCACGATCGGCTCCGGCCCCGTCACCCTCGCCCTGGCCTGCGAGTACGACGCCCTGCCCGAGCTGGGCCACGCCTGCGGCCACAACCTCATCGCGGCGGCCGGCGTCGGCGCCGCACTGGGCCTGGCCCCCTTCGCCGACGAACTGGGCCTGACCGTACGCGTCCTGGGCACCCCCGCCGAGGAGCGCGGCGCCGGAAAGGCGCTGATGATCGAGGCCGGGGCCTTCGAGGGGGTGGACGCCGCGATGATGGTGCACCCCTGCCCGTTCGAGGTGGCCGAGTTCCGCTCCTTCGCGCTGGGCACCCTCAGCGTGGCCTACACCGGCCGCCCCGCGCACCCCAGCCTCAACCCCCACGAGGGCCGCAACGCCGCGGACGCGCTCACCGTCGCCCAGGTGGCGCTCGGCCTGCTGCGCCAGCAGCTGCCCCCGCACTGGAAGGTGCACGGCATCACGACGGCCGCGGGCCACTCCCCCAACGCGATCCCGGACCGGGCCACCGCGGAGTACGAGATCCGCGCCTCGGCCGCCGAGGACCTGGGCGAGCTGCGCGAGCGGGTGGAGGCGTGCTTCCGCGCGGGCGCGCTGGCCACCGGCTGCGAGGTGTCCCTGACCCGCCCCGAGCCGGACTACCTCGACTTCCGCACCGACCCCGGCCTGATCGCCCTGTGGCGGGCCAACGCCCGCGAACTGGGCCGCCCCGAGCCCGAGTCGCGCCCCGCCTTCGCCTGTACGGACATGGGCAATGTCTCGCACGCCGTCCCCTCGATCCATCCGGTCCTGGACATCTCCGGCGGCACCTGCGGCCCCCACGAGGCCGCGTTCGCCGAGGCCGCGCTCTCCCCGCGCGCCGAACAGGCCCTGTTCGACGGCGCGGTGGGCATGGCCTGGACGGCGGCGGACTTCGCCGCCGGGCGCCTCGCGGACAGGTGACGGCCGTGGCCCGGCGGGACGTTCGCATCCCGCCGGGCCCCTGCACGGCCTCGACACCTCGGCCTGTTCGGCACGCCCCGCCGGTTACACCTTCCACCCGACGGTGACCTCGGGAAAGCGCCCGTCGGCCGCGTCCAGCACCGGCTCCTCGCGCCCCTTGAGCCAGCGGTCGAAGAAGGCGCGTACGTACACCCCGGTCACGAACTGGGAGCGGCGGCCCTCCAGAGTGCCGAAGTACTTCGCGAACTGCTCCGGCGGCCAGACCCGGTCCAGCCCGAGCCCGACGCCCAGCGGCGCCAGGTCCGTGAAGCTGTAGTGGCGGGCCCCGTCCAGGATCATCCGGCGGCCCCAGCCGCGGTGGTGCGCCATGAACTCCGCCCAGCTGGGCGGCGGTTTGGGCATGTTCTCGGTGAAGAGCATGAAGGGCTGCGCAAGGCCGGTCTGCGCGGCGGCCGTCTGCAGCGCGCCGTCCAGGCAGGCCCCGGCCGTGAAGCGGGCGTCGCGCCGCAGCACTTCGGCGGCGCCGGAGCCGCCGAGCGAGTGCCCGAAGACCCCGATGCGCTCCCGGCTCATGGCGGCCGTGAGCTGCGGCGCGGGGCTCTGACCGCGCTGCCCGGTGAACGCGTCCAGGACGAAGCTGAGGTCGGCGCCGCGCACATCGGAGTACTGGCGCAGCAGCGCGGCGTCACCGGTGGCCGGGTTCTGCGGGACCACCCGCCCGTCGGGGAAGCGCACCGGCCCGTCGTAGGTGTGGTTGACGCCGATGACGAGATAGCCGTGGCTGGCCAGGTCCGTCGCGAAGGCGGTGAGGGTGGCGGCCGGGTCCTGGCGCCCCGGGCCGAGGAACACCACCGGCGCACGGCACAGTTCGGGGTGGACCGGCGCGTCCTGCCAGGTCTCGGTCCGTACCCGCGCCAGGGAGCCGGCCGGCAGCGTGAAGCGCTGTTCCACCACCGGCACCAGCGCGGGGTCCAGGTATCGGGCCCGCTCGCGGCCTGCCGTGGCGGCGGTGGCGTACCAGACCTGGACCATCAGCTCGCGCGCGGTGGGCGTCGGCGCGAACGGGTCGGTCCGCGCGTCGTCCACGAGGTGGAAGCTGCCGGTTCCGACCGCGTACGGGCCGCTCGGCGCGGGCAGGGCGACGGGCCCGTCCGCCGGGGCGGCCAGCGCGTGGGCCGCGCCCGCCGTCCCGCCGGTGACGGCGGCCGCCGCGGCGGTGGCCGCCGAGATGCGCAGCAGCGTCCTGCGCGAGAGAACTCCCCCAGGGGCGGCGGCGCGCCCCATGCCCCCCTCGCGCATCAGGAGAGCGCCTTCTTGATGTCCTGGATGACGGCGTCGGCGGCCAGCGGACCGCCGCGGGTGGACCACACCGACCCGTTCACGGTGACCACGTGGTCGTTCTTGACGGCGTTCAGCTCCTTGTAGGCGGGCTTGCTCTGGACGTCCTTGAGGGCCTTGGCGCCGTCCGGCGTCAGCGTGCTCAGGAACAGCCAGTCACCGTCGATCTCGTTGATCTTCTCCAGGCTGAGCGTGGGGGTGTGCGCGTTGCCGTCCTTGTTCTGCGACTTGGGGCGCTTGAGGCCCATGTCGAGCGCGATGCCGCTGGCGAACTGCTTGTTCTCCATCCAGCTGGGGCCGTCCGGGTTCCAGCGCACGATGGAGACCTCGGCGCCCTTGGACTTGCCCAGCTCGCCGCCGGTCTTCTTGGCCTTGGCCTCGTAGGCGGTGATGACCTTGTTGGCGGCGTCGAGCTTGTTGACGGCGTTGCCGACGCCGCGCAGCGAGAGCTTCCAGTCGTCGGTGGGGGCCATGGTGACCAGCGTGGCGGGAGTGATGTCGCGCAGCTGCTTGAGGACCTGCTCGTCCTGCATGTCACCGGCCAGGATCAGGTCGGGCTTGGCCGCCACGACCTTGTCCATCACCGGCTGGAGCAGATTGCCGACGACGTCGATGCCCTTGACCTTGTCCTTGAGGTAGGCGGGCGGCTCGGCCAGGCCCTGCCCGTTGGTGATGCCGACCGGCTTGATGCCGAGCGAGAGCACCGCGTCCAGGTCCTCCTGGGTGAGCGTGACGATCCGCTTGGGGTTGGCCGGCACCTGGACCGCCTTGCCGGTGGCGTCCTTGACCGTCCGCGTACCGCCGCCGTCCGCCTGCGACGTGGCGTCCTTCTTGTCGCCCTTGTCCGCGTCGGAACCGCACCCGGCCAGCAGCAGGGCGGCCGCTCCCACGGCGGCCACGCACGAGAGCGTGCGACGGCGGGCGGTCGGGAAGCGGCGGCTGGTGGACGTCATGGAAGGGCTCCGGTCATGAAGGGACGACGGTCGGGCGCATACGAGACGCGCGGGGTCACCAGGGCACGAGGACACTGGGGCAGCGGTGAAAACGGCAGCCCCGAAGAGCCCCACGGACCCCCACGGAACGCCCGGCGACCATTAGGTTAGCCTTACCTTACGACTTTCGCGCAAGTGGGACCCAGAAAGGCCCGGTATCCGTGGAACTCCGCGTCGACCAGCTCACCGCCGGCTACCCCGGCCATCTCGCCGTCAACGGCGTGGACCTGGAGATCCCCTCCGGCCGGGTCGTGGCCATCGTCGGCCCCAACGGATGCGGCAAATCTACCCTTTTGCGGACCATCGCCCGCCTCCACCCTCCGCGCTCGGGCACCGTACGCGCCGGGGACGCGGACCTGTGGCAGCTCAAACAGCGTCAGGCGGCGCACCGTATCGCGCTGCTGCCGCAGTCCCCGCAGGCCCCGGAGGCGGTGACCGTCGCCGGGCTGGTGCGCTACGGGCGCCACCCGCACCAGGGCCTGTTCCGCCAGTGGTCGCGCGAGGACGAGGCCGCGGTGCACGAGGCGCTGACGGCCACCGGCACCGCCGCACTCGCCGAGCGCCGCCTGGACCAGCTCTCCGGCGGCCAGCGCCAGCGCTGCTGGCTGGCGATGGTGCTCGCCCAGCAGACGCCGATCGTGCTGCTGGACGAGCCGACCAGCGCCCTGGACCTGGGGCACGCGGTGGAGGTGCTGGAGCTGGTGCGCGAGGTGGCGGCGGCCGGCCGCACCGTCGTGATGGTGCTGCACGACCTGGCCAGCGCGGCCCGCTACGCCGACGACATCGTCGCCATGAACGCCGGGAAGGTCGTGGCGCACGGCCCGGCCCGCGAGGTCGTCGACGCGGCCCTGGTCAAGGACCTCTACGGCATCGACGCCGACATCCTCGCGGCCCCCGGGGACGGCTCCCCCGTGGTCGTCCCCTCGGCCCCGGCACCCGCCCCGGCCCCCGCGCGCGCCTGACCCCAGGGCCCCAACAGCCCGCCCGCGGGCGGCGGTTCAGACCCTGACGGCTTCCGCGGACGCCGCCCGCCCCGGGACAGCTCGCGCTCCGCGGCGCCGGGCGCCGCCAGGGCCAGCGCCCGGTGCGTACGGCGCAGCATCCTGCGCGCCATCGCGGGATGCGCCCGCCGGACCACGGCGAAGTACAGCCGCCCGGCCGCGTTGTGGGTGCGCACGACCGTACTGGGCACCTTCCTGCGCCGCGACTGACGAGGGGCAGCGGGCCACCGCCGCACCCGTCCCTGCGGAACGCTCCGCCACCCTGGTCCGTTGACGCCGTGGCGGACGCGCGCGGCCGCGCGGGGAACGGGGGCACTTTTTGGCCGAACTGCGCGTAGACCTTTTCCATGCATCAGGCATCTAGTTGAGATCGGTACGGAACCCCTTCCCCCCTCATCCGGGAGGCCTCCACATGACCGAAACCATTCCCTTTCCGCAGGACCGCGCCTGTCCCTACCACCCGCCCACCGGCTACCGCCCGTTGCGCGAGCAGCGGCCGCTCTCGAAGGTCACGCTCTACGACGGCAGCCCCGCCTGGGTGGTGACCGGGCGCGCCGAGGCGCGGGCCCTGCTCGCCGACCCGCGGCTCTCCTCCGACCGGCAGAATCCGGCCTTTCCCATTCCCGTGGCGCGCGGTGAGGCGATCCGCAGGATACGGACGCCCCTGCTGGGCGTGGACGACCCCGAACACAACGTGCAGCGGCGGATGCTGATCCCCAGCTTCACCGTCAAGCGCATCGCGAAGCTGCGGCCCCAGATCCAGCGGGTGGTGGACGAGTTGCTGGACGCCGTACTCACCCAGGGGCCGCCCGCCGAGCTGGTGTCCGCCTTCGCGCTGCCCGTTCCTTCCATGGTGATCTGCTCGCTGCTGGGTGTCCCCTACGCCGATCACGAGTTCTTCGAGGCCCGCTCCCGTCGCATGCTCACCAGCCGTACGGCCCAGGACGCCATCGAGGCCCGGGGCGAGCTGGACGCCTATCTCAACGATCTGATCGACGCCAAGCAGCGACAGCGGGCCGCGGGACGGATCGAGGACGAGGGCCTGCTGGACGAGCTGATCGAGGACCGGCTCAAGGCCGGCCACCTGGACCGCTCCGAGGCGGTGGGCCTGGCCATGATCCTGCTGGTGGCGGGCCACGAGACCACCGCCAACATGATCTCGCTGGGCACCTTCACCCTCCTGGAACACCCCGAGCAGCTGGCGGCGCTGCGGGCCGAGGAGTCCCTGATGCCCGCCGCCGTCGAGGAGTTGCTGCGGTTCCTGTCGATCGCGGACGGCATGCTGCGGGTGGCGACCGAGGACATCGAGATCGGCGGTGAGAAGATCCGCGCCCACGAGGGCGTGATCCTTTCCACGTCGCTGGTCAACCGGGACTCCGAGGCGTTCCCCGAGCCGGATGTGCTGGACTGGCACCGCGCCGACCGCCACCACATCGCCTTCGGCTTCGGCGTGCACCAGTGCCTGGGCCAGAACCTCGCCCGCATGGAGCTGGAGATCGCGCTGCGCACGCTCTTCGAGCGCATCCCCACGCTGCGGCTGGCCGTACCCGCCGCCGAGATCCCCTTCAAGCCCGGCGACACCCTCCAGGGGATGGTCGAACTGCCGGTGCGTTGGTAGCAGTTGACGTGCCGGGCCGGCGCGGCACGGCACCGTACACGAGCAGTGCCACCGCAGGACGAGAGAGGTCGCAGATGCGCATCACCATCGAGCAGGACACCTGCATCGGATCCGGTCAGTGCGTGCTGACCGCGCCCAGGGTCTTCACCCAGGACGACGACGGCTTCAGCGAGCTGCTGCCGGGCATGGCGGACGGGGCGGGCGACCCGCTGGTCCGTGAGGCCGCCCGCGCCTGCCCGGTGCAGGCCATCACCGTCGAGGACGACTGATAGCGGCGGCTCAGCGCAACGAGCCGCCCACCACCGGGAGTTCGAGGACACCGGTGTCGCCGGGTGCGCTGGTGACCGTCACGGGCTTGATGCCGCGGTTGCCGTAGTAGGAGGTGTCGCTGGCCGCAACGACCAGCCGCAGCCGGTGCCCCGGTGCGTAGCGGTGCACGATGCCCGGGAGGTCGACGGTGAACTCCCGGGTGACGTCCGGCACCCGCACCGGGGCGACGAGCCGGTGCACCAGGGTCTTGGTGCCGTCCGGCGCGAGGTCGTAGAGCTTGGCGAACAGCACGAGCTTGTCGGCCGCGTCGCCGGAGTGCTGGACCTGTTCGGTGCGCGGCGAGGCGACCTTGAGCGTCACCCTGGGCACGCCCGCCACATCGACCGGCGCGCCCTGGACCGGCCGCGAGGTCCAGTCCAGGTACGTGCCGCCGGTGTCGTACGGCGCCGGGTCCGGCAGGCCCAGCGTACGGGCCAGCGCGCTCTCCGAATGGCTGGTCGCCCAGGGCAGGTTGCGGTACTCGCGGCTGCCGCGGACCACCTCCTGCGGGCTGCCGACGAGCGCGCCGTCGCCGGAGAGGTACAGCCGCTGGGTGCCCCCGGCGGGGAAGGCGCCCGCGGTCCCGTACGCCCCGCTGCCGGGCGCCCAGTCGCGGTAGTACGCGAAGGCCGGGCCGGTGTCGGTCGCGGTGCGCCGGTGCAGATAGCGGTCGAACCAGGCCAGGATCCGCTGCCCGACGTAGCTGGTCTCCAAGTTGCCCTTGGCGATGTCCAGTTCGCCTTCGGCCGGGTTGCGCATCCCGCCGCTGTGCCCCCAGGACTGCCAGATCATCTTGGCCTCGGTCCCCTGCGCGCGCAGGGTGCGGTAGGTGGCGGCCGCCTCGTTGAGGTTGAAGAGGGTGTCGGCCTGGCCCTGGATGATCAGGGTCGGCGCCTTGACCGTCGCGAGGTACGAAACCGGGGAGACGCTGCGCGCATAGTCGACCATCTCCTGCGTACGGCCGTCCGGGTACCTCCCGCTGTCCAGCAGGCGCTTGGTGGCGCACGCGGGTGCGACGAAGTGCGCACAGCCCCCGCCGCCCAGCCGCGAGGGGTCCAGGCCCGGGTTGAGCAGGCCCTGCGCCTCACCGATGAGGAAGAAGCCGTTGGCCCACTGGTACTTGTACGCGCCGGGGACCGGGCCCGTCACCCCGTGGGTGCGCCCGGCGGCGTTGGGGTCCAGGGAGTAGGACAGATCGTTCCAGGTGATCAGCGGGACCAGGGCGTCCACCCGGTGGTCCCGCGAGGCGGTGGCGAGCTGGATCGCGCCGCCGTACGATCCGCCGATCATGCCCACCCGTGGGTCGCGGGGGCCGTCCTTGGCCACGAAGTCGACCCTGGTGCCGTCGTCCGCGGCGCGGGCACCGGCCAGGAGGTCCAGGATGCCGCTCGCCGCGGCGCCGTCCACCCGGGGGTCGTCCAGGGAGATGGGGCAGCCGCTCTTGCCGAAGCCCAGGCCCGAGTAGGCCAGGGCGGCGTAGCCGCGGGACGCGAAGGCCTTGGCGATGGCGTCGGTGGAGCCGTCCGCCTTGCTGCCGCCGAAGCCGTTGGTGGTCAGCACGGCGGGCACGGGGTGGGCGGCGTCGGCGCCCGCGGGCCGGTAGAGGTCGGCGTCCACCGCGCAGTCGCGCTCCCCCGCGCGCACCGTCAGCTTCAGCGCGGTGACGGAATACCCGGCAGACGTCTGAGCCCCGCGCCCTTGGGCCGCCGAACTGGCGGGTGCGGCAAGGGCGAGCGGCACGGCGAGCGCCGCGCCGGACAGCCCGGCGAGCACGGCGCGTGGGACAAAGCGGAACACGCTGGCCTCCACAGGGGCAGGGCACACCGGCCGGCCGGCAAGGGCGCACCATGATGTGACGGGCGCAACACCGGCGTCAACACCTGGGGCGCAGGCGGCTGTTGATGGCCGGGTTACGCCCCTGGGCCGCCCTGCGGCTTCAGGCCGCAGGGCTCACTTGTGGAGCTCCAGCACGGGCACGTCCGTACGGGTGATACCGAAGGTCTGGGCGTACAGCGAGAGTTCGGCCTCCACGGCGCGGACCAGGGTCTCCTCCTTGCGGAAGCCGTGCCCCTCTCCCGCGAAGGACAGATAGGCGTGCCGTATGCCCCGCCCGGCGACCTCCGCGAGGAAGCGGTCGCACTGCGCCGGCGGACAGACCGCGTCGTCCAGGCCCTGGAGCAGCAGGAACGGCGCGGACATGCGGTCGGCGCGGTGCAGCGGCGAGCGGTCCCGGTAGCGGTCGGGCACCTGCGAGAGCGGGCCGATGAGGGTCTCCAGATACTGCGACTCGAAGTCGTGGGTCTCGCCGCTGCCCCAGTTCAGCAGGTCCAGCACCGGGTAGCGGATCGTGCCGCAGGCGTAGACGTCGGTGGTGGTGAGCGAGGCGGCCGCCGTCCAGCCGCCCGCGCTGCCGCCGCGGATGGCCAGCCGCGCGCGGTCGGCGGTGCCCTCCTCCGCCAGCGCCTCGGCCACCGCCGCGCAGTCCTCCACGTCCACCACGCCCCACTGCTCGCGCAGCCGGTCGCGGTACTCACGGCCGTAGCCGGTCGAGCCGCCGTAGTTGACCTCGGCGACGCCGAAGCCGCGGGAGGTGAAGTAGGCGACCTCCAGGTCCAGGACGAGGGGGGCGCGGCTGGTGGGGCCGCCGTGGGCCCACACCACATACGGCGGGAGTTCGCCCGCGGGGCCGCAGCACACGGGGCTGTGCGGCGGATAGATGTGGGCGTGGATGTCCCGCCCGTCGGGCCCGGTGAAGGTGCGGATCTGCGGCTCGGGGTAGTACGCCGGGTCCAGGGCGTCGACATGGCGGGCGGCGATCACCCGGGAGCGCCCGGTGGAGGTGTCCAGCTCGACGATCTCGTACGAGCTGCGGGGGCTGGCGGCGATGCCGATGACGCGGGTGCCGTGCACGGCCAGCGAGGGGGCCCACTCCGTCCACGGGCCCGCCGCGTCGACCAGTTCGCCGGTGGCCGGGTCCAGGATGCCCAGCGCGGTCGCGCCCCGGCCGTGGATGACGGCGATCGTGCCGTTGGACAGCGGGAGGAACCAGCGCTGGCCGATGTTCCACAGCGGGCCGCCGAACTCCTCCTGGCGGGCCCGGCACAGGCCCGTGCTGGGCACGATGCCGTCGCCGGTGGCGTCGGGGTCGATGCGCTGCAGCTCCCACCAGCCGCTGAGGTCGGAGACGAACAGCAGGGTGCCGTCCGCGGCCCACTCGACCTGGGCCACGGACTCGCCGTCGGCCAGGTGTTGCGCGAGGGCGTCCCCCTCGGCGGGCGCGGCGGCCGCGTGGTCCCGGGCTCCGGCGCCGCCGCCCGGGCCGCCGAGGTCGCCCACCACGGGCCGGACGTCGGTGAAGCCGCCCTCCTCGGTGATCTCGGCGAGCATCACGAGCGTGCCGTCCCAGGGCATCCGCGGGTGGTCCCAGGCGATCCAGGCCGCGCGCCGCCCGTCGGGGGAGAGCCGCGGCCCGGTCACGAAGCGGTGCCGGCCATCGCTCAACTCCCGTACGGCGCCCCGGTCCTGGGCCGCGGAGCCGTCCAGCGGCACGGCGGCCAGCACCCTGCGCACATCGGTGGGGCGCTCACCGGTGAACTCCTCCAGGACGCACCACACCTCGCCGCGCTCCGGGCGCAGCACCGGATCCGCCCAGCGCAGCCCGCCGCCGACGGGTGAGAGCGGGGTCAGCGGGCGCGGCGGCCCCTCCCCGTCGGGCTCGTAGGCGTACAGCCGCTGGTCGGGGAAGTGGCAGAAGACCACCAGCGGCCCGCCCGGCCCGGCCGCGCCGGCCCAGGGCTGTCCGCCGTACTCCAGGACCCGGCTGCGGATGTCCCACGGGGCGGGCAGCACGCACTCCTCGGCGCCTTCGGGCCGCCTGCGGATCAGCGCCCGCCTGCCGCTCTCGGCGGGGCGCGGCTCGGTCCACCACACTTCGTCGCCGACCGTGCCGAGGTACTGGGGGCTGCCGTCGTGCGCGGCGACCAGCCGGGCGTCTATCGGGGACGGCCAGGCTCCGTAGGGGGCCGTGGTCACCATGGGGTCTTCCTCCTCGGTACGTCGGGCGCTGCTGCCGGTCAGGCCGTACTGCCTCTCACGCTGAGCTGTCCCTCGGGCCGTGCGGCACTCATCCCGTGCCGCCTCATCACCCCGTGCTGTCCTTCAAGAAGTGGTCCAGTACCCGCACACCGAAGTGCAAGGCCTCCACGGGGACGCGTTCGTCCACGCCGTGGAAGAGCGCCTGGTAGTCGAAGCCCTCGGGCAGCCGCAGCGGCGAGAAGCCGTAGCCGACGATGCCCAGGCGGGAGAACTGCTTGGCGTCGGTGCCGCCCGACATGCAGTACGGCACCACATGGCCCGAGGGGTCGAAGCGCTCGATCGCCGCCCGCATCGCCGCGTACGTCGGCGAGTCCACCGGGGCCTGCAGCGCCACCTCCCCGTGGTCGTAGTCCCAGGTCACATCCGGTCCGGTGAGCCGGTCCAGGGTCGTACGGAACTCCGCCTCGCCGCCGGGCAGCACCCGCCCGTCCACATGCGCGGTGGCGCTCCCGGGAATCACATTGATCTTGTAACCGGCCTGCAGCATCGTCGGGTTGGCGCTGTTGCGGACCGTCGGCTCGACCAGGGCGGCCGAGGGGCCGAGCTTGCTCAGCAGCCGGTCCACGTCGAAGTCGGGGGCGTCCAGGTCCGCCTCGATGCCGTGCAGCGCGGCGAGTTCGGCCAGGGCGGCGCGTACGGTCGGGGTGATGCGCACCGGCCAGTCGTGCTCGCCGATGCGGGCCACGGCGGCGGCCAGCCGGCTCACGGCGTTGGAGCGGTTGACCTTGGAGCCGTGGCCCGCCCGCCCCTGGGCGGACAGCCGCAGCCAGGCCGTGCCGCGCTCCCCCGCCGCGATCGGGTACAGCCGCATGCCGCCGCCCGCGTGGAAGGTGAAGGCGCCCGACTCGCTGATGCCTTCGGTGCAGCCCTCGAACAGCTCGGGGTGGTGGTCGGCCAGGAAGCCGGAGCCGTCGATCGCGCTGGCCTCCTCGTCCGCGGTGAAGGCCAGCACGATGTCCCGCCGGGGGCGGATGCCCCGGCGCGCCCAGTCGCGGGCGACGGCGAGCACCATCGCGTCCATGTTCTTCATGTCGACGGCGCCGCGGCCCCAGACCACCCCGTCGCGGATCTCCCCGGAGAAGGGGTGCACGCTCCAGTCGGCGGGCTCGGCGGGCACCACGTCCAGATGGCCGTGGACCAGCAGGGCGGGTGCACTCGGGTCGCTGCCGGGGATGCGCGCGACCACGTTGGTCCGGCCCGGGCTGCGCTCCAGCAGCGTCGGCTCGATCCCGGCCCCGGCGAGTTGGCCGGCGACGTACTCCGCCGCCTCGCGCTCCCGGCAGTCGCCGCCACCGCGGTTGGTGGTGTCGATCCGGATCAGTTCGGAGGTGAAGCGGACCACCTCCTCCAGCGCCTGGCCGCCGACGTCACCGGCCCGCTCCTCGCCTTCGGTGCGCTCAGCCATACTGCTCCTCCACATGCGAGGACACGATGGAGGTGACCGCCTTGAAGCAGCGGATGCCCTCGTACATGTCGGGGCTGGTGTAGGCGACCCGGCGCTCGCCGGTGCGCTCCACACCCGGTACACAGGTCGCCGCGCTCACCAGATGCTCGGCGTCGAATTCCACCTCGACGGTGAACGGGCCGCCGTGGACCGGCTTCTGACGCCCCGCCAGGGCCGCGCCCTTCTTGGCCCCGGCCCTGATGTCGGCCGCGGTACGGGCCGGGGTCCGGCACACCGCCGCATACCGCGACACATAGTCCTTCACCGCGACGGCGGGTGCTCTCGGTGCGTACCCCTTGGCGTCGGCGCAGGTGCGGTCGTCGCCGGTGACCAGCACGATCGGTACGCCGTACTCGGCCACCACCAGGGAGTTGAGGTAGCCCTCGCTGGCGCGGGTGCCGTCCACCCACACCCCGGTGATGGTGTTGGCGAGGTAGGTGTGGGCCAGCACGCCCTCGGTGCCGGCGCCGGTGTGGTAGCCGAGGAAGGCGATGCCGTCCACATCGCCGTGCTGCACGCCCTCGACCATGCTCAGGGCCTTGTGCCGCCCGGTGAGCATCTGCACCCGCTCGTCGAGCTTCTCCAGCAGCAGATTGCGCATGCTCCAGTGGGCCTCGTTGATGAGGATGTCCTCGACTCCGGCGTCGAAGAATCCGGCGACCGCCGCATTGACGTCGGAGGTGAACAGGTGGCGGCAGCGCTCCCACTGGGGCGTGCCCGGCAGTACGTCCGCGGGCCAGGTCACGCCGGTGGCGCCCTCCATGTCCGCCGAGATGAGGATCTTCATGCCCCGAAACGTTACGCGTTTCGCCGCGAGTCGGACAGGCCTGTGGATAAGTGCAGAGGTCTACTCCACTCATGGCGTACACGGACTCAGCCGACCGGCCCTGCCACCAGCCAGTTCGTGGGGATCTCGATCCGTTCTCCGCCGTGTGTCCACTCCGTCGTGGACAGCGGCAGCTGCCCCTGCGCGAGGACCACGAGCCCGCTGACACGCAGGAGTTCGGGCACCTCAGCATCGGCCATCACGCCGGGCGCGATGCCGTGCGCGAAGACCGCGCCGAGCTTGGCGGGCGGCCCCTCGGGGCGCTGCGCCAGGGAGGCGAACACGCCCTTGGCGGCCTCGCCCGGCTCGACGGCGAAGAGCCGTCCGCGTACGCCCAAAAGCGCCGCGAGGTTCTTGGTGATCCGTTCGCGCTCGGCGCTCTCACACTGATGGAGCACACCGCGCAGATAGACGTTGACCTCGCCCAGCTCCTCGCCGAGCGCACCCATCGCCCCTTCGTCGGCCGCGTCCACCCGCCGGAACTCGGCCAGTTGACCCACGTCCTCGGCCCGCGCGCGCTCGACGGCGGCCGCGGAGAAGTCGATGCCCACCGCCCGCGGAAAGCGACCGGCCAAGAAGCGGGTCTGGGTGCCGTTGCCGCAGCCCACGTCCAGGAGCGGCAGCCCGGCATCGAAGTACGGCTCGAACAGGGGCAGATGGAGCCGGGCGTTGAGCGCGGGCCCGGAGTCCCAGAACACGCCTCCCTCACCCGGGGGCGCGTCACGCCAGAAGCCTTCCCATGCCTGCGCGTAGCGGCTCGAAGTGCTCATGGCCAATTGCTACTGCCGCACCCGCGCACCCCGCAAGTCAGGTGACGCCCCTTTCACGCGATGTTCGGCGCCGGTGCACGCCGGGCGCGCGAGGACGGCGCGGAGCCCGGCAGGGACTGCTCGAACCACACGGTCTTCCCGGTCGCCGTACGGCTGGTGCCCCACTCGCGCGCCAGCCGGCTCACCACCCGCAGCCCGCGCCCGAACTCGTCCTCGTCGCGGGCGCTGAGCAGCTGGGGCAGCGCGTGGTCGTCGTCCCACACCTCGCACAGCAGGGCGTCGGTGCGCACCAGGCGCAGCACCACCTGCTCGGTGTGCGCGTGCCGTACGGCGTTGGTCAGCACCTCGCTGACCAGCAGCTCGGCGTTCTCCGCCGCCTCCGACAGGCCCCAGTGCTCCAGCTGCCCGCGCACCAGGCGCCGGGCCCGGCCCACCTGCTCGGCCTGCAGGGGCAGTTGCCACTCGGCGACGGACTCCCGGGCGATGCCGTTGAGCCGCGCCATCAGCAGCGCCACATCGTCCTTGCGGCCGCCGCGGCCCACGTTCAGGGTCCGGGCCAGGGAGCGGATGATGGCGTCGCAGGCGTCGTCCATGGACGCGGCGGGGTGGGCGGCGGACTCGGCGAGCGCCGCCAGCCCCACGCCGATGTCCTCGCCGCGCACCTCCACCAGCCCGTCCGTGCACAGCACGAGCCGGTCGCCGGGCTCCACGGGGAGCGTGACCGCCTCGAAGGGGACGCCGCCGACGCCGATGGGCGCGCCGGTGGGCAGGTCCAGCAGCTCGCTGCGGCCGTCGGCGGCGCGCACCAGGACGGGCGGGATGTGCCCGGCGTTGGCGAGCGTGACCCGGGACTCGATGGGGTCGTAGACCACGTACAGGCAGGTGGCGAGGTAGTTGTCGCCCAGGCGCTGGGCCAGGTCGTCCAGGCCGCGCAGCAGGTGCGCGGGCGCCATGTCCATGGCCGCCATGGTCTGCACCGCGGTGCGCAACTGGCCCATCATCGCCGCGGAGTTCAGCCCATGTCCCATGACGTCGCCCACGACCAGGGCGGTGCGCGAGCCGGGCAGCTTGATGGTGTCGAACCAGTCGCCGCCGACCCGGCCGAGCCGGGTGCCGGGCAGATAGCGGGTGGCGGTGTCGCAGCCCGCCATCCTGGGTTCTATGTGCGGCAGCATGCTGTCCTGGAGCGTCTCGGCGACGTTCTCCTGGTAGGTGTACATGCGGGCGTTGTCGAGCACGAGACCGGCCCGGGCGGCGAGTTCGGCGCCGGTGACCCGGTCCATGTCGTTGAATTCCGTACGCTCCGGATGGCGCAGCAGGATCATGAAGCCCAGCACCACATTGCGCGCCTTGAGCGGCACGACCAGCATCGACCGCAGGGAGATCAGCGGGCTGATGTCGCGCTTCTCGAACTGCGAGGCGATGCGTAGGCCCATCTCCTCGCTGATCCTGGGGATCAGTACGGGCTCGCCGGTGGTCATGCACTGGAAGAACGGCGTGTGCGCGGGGAAGGGCATCGACTCCCCGACCGGCACCACGTCGTCCCAGCGGCCCGGCTCGTCGTTGTGCTCCACCGCGACGCGGTGCCACATGGTGGTGGCGTCCGGCGGCCCGTCGGGGAAGCCCTCGCCCGCGATGACCTGCTCGCGCAGATAGGTCCCTGCGACGTCGGTGAAGCGGGGCACGACGGCCCGGCTGACCTCCTGGATCGTCACGGCGAGGTCGAGGGAGGAGCCGATCTTCCCGCTGACCTCGTTGAGGAACTCCAGCCGCTCGCGCACCGCGGCGTACTCCAGGTCGGACTCCAGCTCCGCCACCGCCTCGGCGGCGGCCCGCGGGTCCAGGTCCCCCTCGCGCGCGGCCCGCAGCAGCCGCGCCCGCCGCTCCACCCGCCGCGGTACGCCCCAGTCGGGCGTGACCGGGAAGCGCTCCTGCTGGCTGATCTCCAGTACGGGATAGCCCAGTTCCAGCACCTGGGAGACGATCCGGGCGCTCTCCTGGGGGCTCATGCTCGGCAGGATGTCCGGCAGCCGGCGGGCGAGGTCCTCGGAGCCGGGGAAGTCGGTGTGCAGCGCGAAGTCGGGTGCGAAGCGCTCGTGCTCGGCGTCGGGGACGCCGTGGGCGCCGTGCAGCTGGTCGGCGTCGGCCGCCAGGACCAGCAGCCGCTCGCGCCCCGGCCCCACCAGGGGGTAGGCCCACCACAGGACGTCCACCGAGCCCCGGTCGACATCGGCCATCCGGGCCCGGCCCGAGGTGGGGTAGCAGGTCTCGCCGCACAAGGAGGCTTCCAGGTCGGGCCCGTGGCCGTCCTGCTGCTGGGCGGCGGCCTCCTCCAGCCAGCCGCGCCGCGGCCCGCGCTCGGTGCCCAGCGCGCCGGAGACCGGCATGAGGTCGACGGCGGGCGCGCCCACGGCCTGCTCGCGGCTGGGTCCGAAGAGCCTGCGCGCACCCGTGCTCCAGTGGGAGACCAGGCCGTCGCAGTCCACCACGACGACCGCGAGCGGGATCCGCCCGGGCACCGCGTCCCGGGGCACGGGCACCGGGTGTGCCGCGCCCACCGTGTCGTCGCCGTGCGACGGGCCACGCTCCATGGGTGGTTGCTCCTTCGTACGCGTACGCAAGATCTGCGCCACCGCTACCACGGTACGACCGTGGCACGGCTCCGCGCGGGCCAATGCGCGAATAGGTCGTGCGCCCCGCGCGAATACCCCTGCGGCATAAAGGCGTTGGACCCCGCGGCCTTCCGGGCGCCCTTGCGCCCGCCCGTATGGTGGGCGTGTGCCGAGAGGGACTGCGCAGCGGAGCGTGCGGCGTGGCGCGTAGCGGGCGGGTGGCCGGGCCCGCGCCGGACGTCTTCGTACCGTGCGGCGGCAACGACGAGGTGGGCGGCCCGGTACCGCTGCACCGCCTGGCCGTGCCCGACCCCAACGCCCTGCCGTTCGCGATCGGTTCCTTCGACACCATCGGGCCCCTCTCGCGCGCGGGCTATCCGCACCGCCACTCCTTCTACGAGATCGTGTACGTGACGGCGGGCACCGGCACCCACGTCACCGATGGGAACCGCTGTCCGCTGCGGCCGCCGCTGCTGTGCGTCATCGCGCCGGGCCAGGTCCACTACTGGGACCGCGTCTGCGACCTGAGCGGCTGGCTGATCCTGTTCACCGACGACTTCCTGGCGGCCCACCCCTCCGACGCGGCGGCGCTGCGCCTGCTGGGGGAGCGCCCCCGGCTGTATCTGGACGCCGGGAGCGGGCGGCGCATCGCGGCGCTGGTGGCGGAGCTGACCGGGGAGTTCGAGGAGCGCTCGGCCTCCTTCGTCTCGGTCCTCCAGGCGTACGTACACATCCTCCTCACCCGGGCGCTGCGGCTGCCGGGCGCGGCCGGTCCGCCGCTCCCCTCCGGGCGCGAGGCCGGGGTGTCCCAGGAGTTCCTGCGGCTGCTGATGTCCCCCACGCGGGCACCGGCCCGGTCCGTACGGGACTGCGCGGGAGAACTGGGGGTTTCCGTAAGCCATTTGAACGAGGCGGTCAAGCGGGCCACCGGACGCACCCCGGGCCAGTTGATCCGGCACGCGCAGACGGTGGCCGCCAAGCGGCTGCTGACCACGACGGACCTGACCGTCGCGCAGGTCGCCCACCGGGTGGGCTTCGCCGACCCCGCCTACTTCTGCCGCTTCTTCCGCCGCGAGACCGGCCTGAGCCCCGGCGCCTTCCGCCGCGCCGACACCGCCGCCCCGCCCGGCGGAAGGATTCACCACGACCTGCGCGCACAGTCCATCGAAGAGCCCGCGGGACCCCAATAATCTCTGGCGCGACCGGCAGTTACGCCCCTCGTCCCCCCAGGAGCGCGCCATGGAACACGACCATTCAGAGGAGACCCCGAAGCACGACGGCATCAAAAGTGCCATCAGCCGCAAGCGGTTACTGAGGGCCGCGGTGGCCGCCGTGCCCCTGCCGATGGTCCTGGGCGGTGCGGCCCAGGCCCGTGACGCCGAGACGGACACCGTACGGCGGCCGCCCTCCGACCGGCCGCTGACCCCCACGCCCTCCTGCGACGACGGCGACGACCCGACCCCGCCGCAGACCGAGGGCCCGTACTTCAAGCCGAACTCCCCGCGGCGCACCTCGCTCCTGGAGCCCGGGATGCGCGGCATCCGCCTGACCGTCAGCGGCTTCGTCTTCGGCATCACCTGCCGCCCCGTCGCCAACGCGCTGCTGGACTTCTGGCAGGCGGACGCGTCGGGCGCGTACGACAATGCGGGCTTCCGGCTGCGCGGGCATCAATTCACCGACGCGCAGGGAGCGTTCAAGCTGACCACGATCTTCCCCGGGCTCTACCCCGGCCGCACCCGGCACCTGCACGTCAAGGTGCAGGCTCCTGGTCAGCGGGTGCTCACCACCCAGCTGTACTTCCCCGGCGAGCCGCGCAACAACACCGACCCGATCTTCCACCCCGCGCTGCTGATGAACGTGCGCGATGTCGGCCGCGCCAAAGAGGCGACGTTCGACTTCGTCCTCAACGTCCGTTAGCGGCACGGGTGCCCGGCTACCGCCGGTCCGGTCGGCGGTACCCGGGCACCCTTTCGCGCTCCCCTGTCCCGGCCCACGGCCCGCCCCCGGCCCGGCCCGCGGCCCTCAGTCCTCGTGGCCCAGCTGGAGGTCGCGCTCGGTGCGGCCGCCGCCCGCCACCTGCAGGACGGTGGCCACCGGCGGGTACCCGGCGGCGATGACGGTGTACTCGCCGGCCGAGAGGTCCACGAAGCGGAACAGCCCGTCGGCGCCCGTGGTGGCGGTGTCCACGACGTTGCCCGCCGCGTCCAGCAGCGTGACCCGGGCGTCCTCCACCGGGCGCCCGGCGCCGGCGCGTACCGTCCCGCGCAGCACCGCGCCGCCCGCCAGCTCGATGTCCTGGCGGGTCTCGCGGGCCGCCTGGACCGTCACCGGCAGCGCGGCGGGCCGGTAGGCCGGGGCGCTGGAGGCCAGGGTGTACTCCCCCGCCACCAACTCCTCGATGACATAGCCCCCTTCGCGGCCGCTGCGGGTGCCGGCCACGACCTCGCCGCGCACATCGGTGAGGGTGACCAGCGCGTCGCGTACGGGCGTGCCGTCGGCGGTGGTCACGGTCCCCGCCAGCCGTCCCGCGCCGCCGAGCACCACGTCCAGCTCGACCGGCCGCTCGCCGACGGTGACGCTGACCGCCTGCGGCTGGTGCCCGCCCGCCGCCGCGATGAGCACATACGATCCGGCGCCGGGCGTGCCGAGCACGTACCGGCCGTCCTCGCCGGTCGCGCCGCGCCCCACCTGCCGCCCGGCGGCGTCGATGAGCGTGAGGGCCGCGCGCGGCACGGTGGTGCCGTCGTGGTGCTGGACGGTGCCGCAGACCGGTACGCCGACGGGGGCGGGCGGCGCGGGCAGCGCGCCCGCGGCGCCGCGGGCGGGCGGGACGGCATCGCCCTCCCCCGGTGGGGCCGCGGGGGGCCCGGAGGGGGCGGGGACGGTGCGGGGGGCGTGGGGGGCGTAGGACACCAGGGGTTTCTCTTTCAGGAGGAAGGCGAGTACGAGGCCCAGGGCGAGCAGCGGCGCGAAGCACAGGAAGACCGGCGGTGCGGCCTGTACGGCGGCCACTGCGGGGCTGTCGCGCAGGGCGTCCGGCAGGGCGTCCACAGCGCGCGTCAGGAGGGTTTCGGTCAGGGCGGGGCGGGCCGGTGCGCGCCGCTCGCCGACGAGGTGCGCCACCGTCCGGTCGGCCAGCACCAGCGCGAAGAGCGCCGCGCTCACGGTGCCGCCGATGCGCCGGAAGCAGATGGTGGCGCCGGTGGCGGTGGCGAGGTCGGCGGGGCGTACCCCGTTGCGTACGGCCAGGACGAGGACGGGCAGGACGAAGCCGACGCCCAGGCCGAGGATGCCCGTCCACAGGCCGTACACCAGGGATCCGGCCGCCACGTCCATCCGGGACAGCAGCCACATCCCCTCCCCGGCCATCGCGCAGCCCAGGACGGGGAAGAGGCGGTAGTGGCCGGTGCGGCTGACGAGGTGCCCGGAGACGACGGCGGCCAGGACCACCCCGCCGGTCATCGGCAGCATCAGCACTCCCGCCTCCATGGCCGTGATGCCCTGGGCCGACTTGGGGAAGGCCGGCAGCTGGCCGACGGCGCCGAACAGGGCGAGTCCCGCGGCGGCGCCGACGAGCCCGGTGACGTTCAGCGCGGCCTCGCGGACCAGGCGCAGCGGGACGAGCGGTTCGGCCGCGAAGTGCTCGACGCACAGGAACATCAGGGCGGTGCCCAGCGCCGCGGCGCCGAGCCCGAGGATCACCCGGGAGTCCCAGGGGTGGCGCGTACCGCCCCAGGTGGCCAGCAGCACCAGGCTGGTGGCGCAGCACACGAACAGCACCGCGCCGGCCAGGTCCAGCCGGGGGCGGGCGGCGGGCCTGGGCAGCCGCAGCGCGCAGGCGATGACGACCAGCGCGGCCACGCAGACGGGCACGTTGGCGTAGAACACCCAGCGCCACAGGGCGCGGTCGGCCAGGAAGCCGCCGAGGGTGGGGCCCGCCATGCAGGCCAGGCCGAAGGCCGCGCCGATCAGGGCCATGTGACGGCGGCGCCGGCGCGGCGGCAGGAGGTTGGCGAGCACGGCCTGGACGCCGATCACCAGCCCGCCGGCGCCCAGGCCCGCCAGGGCGCGAAAGGCCGTCAGCTCGCCCGCCGTACGCGACCAGCCGGTCAGCGCCGATCCCGCGGCGAACAGCGCGAGGGCGAAGAGGAAGGCGCGCTTGCGGCCGAAGCCGTCGCCGAGCTTGCCGAAGACCGGCAGGCCGAGCGCGGCGGTCAGGAGGTAGCAGGTGGCCGCCCAGACAGGGAGGTCAGGGGCCGCCGGGCCGGGCAGCTGGGCCAGGACCTTGGGCAGCGCGGTGGCCAGGACCGTCTGGTCCAGGGCCGCCGGGAGCAGGGCCAGCAGCAGGCCGAGAACGACCGTGCGCACCCGGGCCGGGCTGGGGTGAACGGTTCTGGGGTCGTCCGGCCAGGGGTCGTCGGGGGCCGCCTCCTGGCGGGGGACCGCCCCCGCAGACGGTACGGGGACGGGGGGCCCGGCTCCCCGCTCCCCCGCTCCCCACTTCGCCAGGGTGGTCCCGCTCCCGCCCACGTGCTGCTCCCCTCGTCACGCCTGTGCCGCCGCCCCTTTCTCGCATCGGGGACAACAGCGATCAAGACGGCGAAGCGGCGGGAGCGGGGCGGAACCGTTCCCCAACTACGTTGCCCGGGGCGTCCATTGTGCGCTCACCAGGAGATACGGGGCGATGGCGGCGGCGGGCGGCGTACCCGCGGCGCCCGTGGAGTCCACCCGAATCGGTGAGCGCGCCGACTCCCCGAAAGAGTGAGGGCCGACAGCGCGAGCGCGGCTCACTTCTCCATTTCGGCGGCGAGGTTGGCCAGGATCGCGTCGTAGATCCGGGCGAGCCCCTTGGGCGCGAAGGTGCGCTCGAAGAAGCCGCCGACGCCGCCCGCGCCCTGCCAGGTGGTGGTGACCTTGACGGCGGCGCGGCCCTGGCCCGCCGGGGTGACGACCCAGGTGGTGACCATGGAGGAGTTGCGGTCCTTCTCCACGAGCTGCCCGTCGGTGGGCTCGTCCACCTCCAGCAGACAGTCGCGCACCCGCTTGCTGGTGGCCTGGAGCTTCCAGTGCACGAGGGTGCCCTTGCCGTCGCCGCCCTCGCGGACCTCGTACTCGCTGAAGTGCTCGGGCAGCAGCTTCTTGCGCATGCCGCTGTAGTCGGCGAGCGCGTCGAACACGTCCTCCGGGTCCGCCGCGATCTCGCGCTGCGTGCTGGCCTCGACCTGACCCATGTTGCCTCTTCCTCCGGTCCTGGACTGCGGTGCGGCAAGCCAACCACCCCGGGGCGGCGCGCCCAAAATCCGGGTCGCCCGACCAGAAGGGAACGTGTGTTCTATTATCGAGTACGGACACAGCCCGGGGGGACCACCGGATTCACCGCAGGACCCACGAGGAGGCGCGATGCGCTGGGAGAACCTGAGCGGGCGCGGCGCCGCCCTGTTCGGCACGGACGTCGTCAGCCGCACGATCGACACCCCCGAATTCCGCGGGATCACCTTCCACGAGGTACGCGCCCGCTCGGTCCTCAACCGGGTCCCCGGCGCCTCCCGCATGCCGTTCGAATGGACGGTCAACCCCTACCGCGGCTGCACCCACGCCTGTGTGTACTGCTTCGCCCGCAAGACCCACGGCTATCTCGACCTGGACACCGGCCTGGACTTCGACTCCCAGATCGTGGTCAAGGTCAACGCCCCGGAGCTGCTGCGCCGCGAACTGGCCGGGGCGCGCTGGCGCGGCGACCACATAGCGATGGGCACCAACGTCGACTGCTACCAGCGCGCCGAGGGCCGCTACCGCCTGATGCCCGGCATCCTGGCGGCCCTGCGCGACCGGGCCAACCCCTTCTCGATCCTCACCAAGGGCACCCTCGTCCTGCGCGACCTGGACCTGCTCCGGCAGGCGGCGGCCGTCACCGAGGTCGGCATCTCGGTCTCGGTGGGCTTCATGGACCGCGAGCTGTGGCGCACGGTCGAGCCCGGCACCCCCGCCCCCGAGCGCCGCCTGGACGTCGTGCGCACCCTCACCGGCCACGGCATCGACTGCTCGGTCCTGATGGCCCCCGTGATCCCCTTCCTCGGCGACTCCCCCGAGCAACTGCGCACGACCGTCCGCGCCATCGCCGCGGCCGGCGCCACCTCGGTCACCCCGCTCGTCCTGCACCTGCGCCCCGGCGCCCGCGAGTGGTTCATGTCCTGGCTCGCCCACCACCACCCCCACCTCGTACACCGCTACGAGCGCCTCTACTCCACCGGCCCCTACGCCCCCACCTGGTACCAACGCCGCATCACCCGCCAGGTCCACGACCTGGCCGCCCAACACGGCATAGGCCCCACCCACCCCCGCACCACCCCCGCCGCCCCCACTCCTCCCAGCTCCACCCCCAAACCCACCCAACTGACCCTGCTCTGACCGGCCTCGCCCGTGAAGGAC
Source organism: Streptomyces sp. UF-297 (assembly GCF_058245575.1). Taxonomy (NCBI): domain Bacteria; kingdom Bacillati; phylum Actinomycetota; class Actinomycetes; order Kitasatosporales; family Streptomycetaceae; genus Streptomyces; species Streptomyces sp. UF-297. The sequence goes on from NZ_JBSIBZ010000019.1 coordinate 70,866, forward strand.
CCCGCCGTGCCCCAGCGCCCCCGTCGCGTCCGCGCCGGCACCGTCCCGCCCAACGGCGCCCCGGCCCAGCGCGCCACCTGCACCGTGACCGTCAACCGCTCCCCATGCCGGGACCGCACCGCACCGCGCTGTTCGGTGACGGCGCGGTGGTCGCGGCAGTCGCGCCGGGCCGGCTCGGCGGTGGACAGGGACGACCTCACAGCCCGATGACTGGAAGCCGTCGCGGCCGTCATGGAGCTGCGCGCGCTGAGCGGGGCGGCGGCCGCACTCGTGCGGCGTCCGTGATCGGGCAGGCCTTCAGGTCACCGGTCCAGGTCACCGGCCGGAAGCGGGGCCCGGTCCCCTCACACGCCTTCGAAAGCCGCCTCTGCGAAGGCACTCAGGGTGCGGGCCAACCGGTCGCGGGCCTCCAGTTGGGCGGCGATGCGAGCGTCGATGGCGGCGAGGCGGTCCTGGGCGAGGCGCAGGGCCGCCGGTGAAGGGGTGACGGTCGTCATGTCGCCGTCCAGGCAGGCGGTGAAGCACGCCACGTCGGCCAGGGTGAAGCCGGCGTCGAGGAGGTAGCGGATGTTGCGCACCCGCGTCAGGGCGCGGTCGTCGTAGTGGCGGTAGCCGTTGTCCTCCCGGGCCGAGCTGATCAGTCCGGCCTCCTCGTAGTGGCGCAGCGCGCGCGGCGTCACGCCTGCCGCTTTCGCCAGCTCTCCGATCCGCATCGGCCCCACCTCCGGACACCGTTGTATCAAGCCACCTGGATTCCCCCGTCGACGGGGAGGACGACGCCGGTGACGAAGGAGGCGGCGGGCGCGGCGAGTTGTGTGACGGCCCAGGCGATCTCCTCGGGGCGGCCCCTGCGGGCCATCGGGGTGTGCGCGATCTGCCACTGCCTGATGGCGTCCGAGGCCTGCTGCGACAGGCCCTGGTGCGCGCCGACGGGGGTCTCGACCGCGCCGGGCGCCACCGCCACCACGCGGACGCCGCGCGGCGCGTGGGTCACCGCCCAGCTGCGGGTGAGCGCTTCGATGCCCGCCTTGGTCGCCGCGTAGAGCGCGGTGTCCGCCCAGGGCCAGCCGCGCTGTCCGAGCGCGGTGCTGATGTTCACCACCACGCCGCCGGTCCTCTCCAGTTCGCCCAGCGCCGCCTGGACCAGCAGCGCCGGGGCGGTCAGATTGGTGGCGACCAGCGGCTCGACGCGCTCCTTGGTCAGCGGTCCGCTCTCCCCGCCGCCCACCGCCGCGGCGTTGTTCACCAGGACGTCCAGCCGCCCGAACTCGCCCACCGCATGCCGCACGATCTCCTCGGGCGCCCCCTCGCCGGTGATGTCGGCGGCGTACGGCGCGATCGTGGCGTACCCCTTGGCCGCCTCCGCCAGCGGCCCGGGCCTGCGCCCCACCGCGACCACGGACGCCCCCTGCTCGGCGAACCGCCGCGCGGTGGCCCGCCCGATGCCCGTCCCCGCGCCGGTCACGATGACGGCCCGGCCCTCGAACGGCCCGCCGGGCGCGTCCGCGGTGCTGTGTGTGCTGCTGCTCTTGCTCTGTGCGCTGTTCATGCGAGCACTGTCCAACCCTGCCGCCAACGGCAAGGTCAAAGCGGGAGGCCGACAGCGGGAGGCCGAAAACGGGAGGAGTCCGGCCGGGCCGCCCCGTTAGCGTGGTGGCGCATGGAGCGCGTCGAGACCTTGTGCGTACGGGAGATGACCGCGGCCGACGTCGAGGCGGTGGCCGTCGTCAGGATGCGGGGCTGGCAGTGGGCCTATCGGGGGCTGATGCCGCAGGAGTATCTGGACGGGCTGAGCCTGAAGGAGGAGATCGCGGTGCGGCGCGAGATCTTCGCACGGACGCCGCCCCCGGTCGGCAATTTGGTGGTGGAGCGGGGCGGCGCGGTGGTGGGGTGGGCCGCCTTCGGGCCGTATCGGGAGAGCGGGGACGGGGCCGCTGCGTCGGGGGCGGGTGAGGTGTACGCGCTCTACGTACTCCCCGAGCACATCGGCAGCGGGGTGGGCCGCGCCCTGATCGGCGCCTGCATGGAACGGCTCAGGGACCGTGGGGTTGCGGAGCTGCTGTTGTGGGTGGCCGAGGGCAATGTCCGGGCGCGGCGGTTCTACGAGCGGGCGGGCTTCGCCGCCGACGGGGCCGAGGAGGGGTACGAGGTGGGCGGGGTGACCGTGCCCGAAGTGCGTTACGGGCGGCCGCTGTTGTTGTGAGGGGGACTCTCGCCGGGGCGGCCCGTCTCGTGGACGCCGAGGCGGGCCAGGGAGGCGGCGGCCGCCGCGGCCAGGCGGGGGTAGGTCTGGGCGACGGTGAGCACGGGGACGGCGCGGTCGTCGCCCAGCGCGCCCAGGCCCTCCACGCAGGCCAGGGCCACCCGCCAGTACGGGCTGTGCGGCGTCAACAGCCGCTCCAGGGTGGCGATCAGGGCGGGTACGGACTCCGGCGCACGCAGCTCGGCCAGCAGGCGTACGGGGTGCAGCGCATAGGCCGTACGCAGCGGGTTGGTGGCGAGCGCGGCGGCGGCGCGGGCGGTGCGCGGATCGCCCAGGCGGGCCAGGGCGTGCGCCGCGGTGGCGCAGCGCACCGGGTCGCGGTAGTTGAGCAGCAGGATCAGCGTCTCGAACGCGCGCCGGTCACCGGCGCAGCCCAGCACGAAGGCCGCGATCTCCCGTGCCCACAGCGGGCGTTCGACGGCGGTGAGCATCCGCACCAGCTCCTCGCGCCCGGAAGGGGCGTTCTTGCGGGCCAGTGCCAGCAGCCGCTCGTAGGCGACCAGGTCCTGAGGTGTGCGGAGCTCGGCACGCACCCGGTCCGTCAACTCGTGGAATTCGTCTTCCATTTACCGTCGCCCTCCCCCGGCACCTGTCACGTGTCCCGCGTCACAGCCTAATGACCCGCACCACCCCCTGGCGCTCATGGTTACCGGCGAGTTAACCTGCCGGAACGAGCAGTACCCCTGCTCCGGCGGCCTGGTGACGCAGCCGCCACTGTGTGAAGTCGGTTCGGTGTTTCAGCACTACGGTGCCCCCGGTCAACTCCGGGCGGTACCCCAGGCACGGCCCCGGGACAGGGCCCGCCGCAGCTCCCTTGCCGCCTGCGCCCGTCGCGCACGGGTGCGGCCGCTCCTCAGTCGTCACCTTCTCCCCTGCCCTCGGGGGAACACCCTCTGGAGTCTCGCGATGGACCGCACGTCCACCCCTGATCCCTCAACCGGCCGCGCCGCCCCACCCGTTGCCCCTGCCGCGCCCCGGCCCGCGCAGGCCGCCCCCGCCGCCGCGCCCGCCCTGTCCACTGTGGCCGTCGTGGGCCTGGGCACCATGGGCACCGGCATCGCCGAGGTCCTCGTCCGGGCCGGCCGCGAGGTCATCGGCATCGACACCGACGAGACCGCGGCGCGCCGGGCCGTGGCCGCCCTGGAGGCCTCCACCGCGCGCGCCGTGCGCCGGGAGCGCCTCACCGAGCGCCTCCGCACCGAGGCGCTGGCCCGCTTCCGTACCTTCTCGGACCTGCGGGCCGCGGCGGACGCCGATCTGGTCATCGAGGTCGTGCCGGAGGACTACGGCCTCAAGCGCGAGGTCCTGGCGCAGCTGGACCGCATCGTGCGCCCGGACACCATCGTGGCCACCGGCACCAACGCGCTGTCGGTGACCCGGCTCGCCGCCGAGTCGCTGCACCCCGAACGCGTCCTGGGACTGCACTTCTTCAACCCCGCGCCCGCCATGAAGCTGGTCGAGGTGGTCTCCTCGGTGCTCACCGCGCCGACCGCAGTCGCGGCCGTCACCGCGCTCGCCGCGGACCTCGGCAAGGACCCCATCGCGGTCGGCGACCGCCCCGGCTTCGTCGCCGACGGCCTGCTGTTCGGCTATCTCAACCAGGCCGCCGCGATGTACGAGTCCAAGTACGCCACCCGCGAGGACATCGACGCCGCGATGCGGCTGGGCTGCGGCCTGCCCATGGGCCCGCTCGCCCTGCTGGACCTGATCGGCATCGACACCGCGCGCACCGTCCTGGAGGCGATGTACGCCGCCTCGCACGACCGGCTGCACGCCCCGGCGCCCATCCTGGGGCAGCTGGCGGAGGCGGGGCTGACCGGCCGCAAGGCGGGCCGCGGCTTCTACACGTACCAGGCACCGGGCAGCGCCGAGGCCGTGCCGGACGCCGAGAGCCCCTGCGACGCGCACCAGGCCGCGGCGGCGCACACCGTACGCCGGGTGGGCGTGGCCGGCTCCGGCACGATGGCCAGCGGGATCGCCGAGGTCTTCGCCAAGTCGGGCTTCCAGGTCGTGCTGGCGGCCCGCGGGATGGAGAAGGCCGAGGCGGCCAAGGAGCGCATCGCCGCCTCGCTGGCCCGCTCGGTGGCCAAGGGGCGCCTCGGCGCCGAGGCCAGGGACGCCGCGCTGGCGGCCATCACCCCGGCGGGCTCGCTGGACGCCTTCGCCGAGGTGGACCTGGCCGTGGAGGCGGTGGCCGAGGACCTGGCGGTCAAGCAGCAGCTGTTCGCCGCGCTGGACAAGGTCTGCCGCCCCGGCGCGGTGCTGGCCACCACCACCTCCTCGCTGCCGGTGATCGCCTGCGCCCGCGCCACCGCGCGCCCGCAGGACGTCATCGGGATGCACTTCTTCAACCCGGCGCCCGCCATGAAGCTCGTCGAGGTGGTGCGTACCGTCCTGACCAGCGACGACGCCCACGCCACGGTGCGCGCGGTGTGCCAGGCGGTCCGCAAGCACCCGGTGGACTGCGGCGACCGGGCGGGCTTCATCGTCAACGCCCTGCTGTTCCCGTACCTGAACAACGCGATCAAGATGGTCCAGGAGCACTACGCCTCCCTGGACGACATCGACGCCGCGATGAAGCTCGGCGGCGGCTACCCCATGGGCCCCTTCGAACTCCTCGACGTGGTCGGCCTGGACGTCTCCCTGGCCATCGAGAAGGTGCTGCACGCCGAGTTCCGCGACCCAGGACTGGCCCCGGCGCCGCTCCTGGAGCACCTCGTCGCGGCGGGCTGCCTCGGCCGCAAGACCGGCCGCGGCTTCCGTGAGTACGCCCGGCGCTGAGGCGGCGTCGGCATCGGGGTCCCCCCGCCCGGCGGCCCGGGGAGGCGGATGGGGCGGGCTGCTGGAACCGCGCGGCGGCCCGCCCCGGCCCGTTGCCCCGTCCGCACAACGGGCGCATGCCACGGGCGACGGGAATATGAAGTACCGTCCCCACATGTCCCAGCCCGCTCGCACGCCCGCATCCGACGGCACCGAAACCGTCACCCCCGGCAATCGCCGGGCCGCCGCCCAGCGCCTGAAGATGCGCAGGGAGTTGGCCACGGCGGCGATGGAGCTGTTCGCGACCAAGGGCTACGAGGCGACCACCGTCGACGAGATCGCCGCCGCGGCCGGCGTCGCCCGGCGCACCTTCTTCCGCCACTTCCGCTCCAAGGAAGAGGCGATCTTCCCCGACCACGACGACACCCTCGTACGCGCCGAGGCGGTCCTGGACGCAGCCCCGCCCCACGAGCACCCGCTGGACACCGTCTGCCGGGGCATCAAAGAGGTCATGCGGATGTACGCGGCCTCCCCCGCGGTCTCCGTGGCCCGCTACCGCCTCACCCGCGAGGTGCCCACCCTGCGCGAGGCCGAGATCGCCTCGGTGGCGCGCTACGAACGCCTCTTCACCCGTTACCTGTTGGGCCATTTCGACGAGGGCGCGCACCGCGAGGGCGACGACGATCCGCTGCTCGCCGAGGTCGCGGCCTCCGCCGTGGTCACCGCGCACAACCACGTGCTGCGCCGCTGGCTGCGGGCGGGCGCGCAGGGCGACGTGGAGTCCCAGCTGGACCACGCCTTCGAGATCGTCCGCGAGACCTTCGGCACCGGCATCGGCGCGGGCCGCGCCCTGACCGAGGAACGGCCCGCCGCGGCCGTCTCCGGCCAGGGAGAGGTACTGGTCGCGGTGGCGCGTACGGACGCGCCCCTGCCCGAGGTCATGCGCACCATCGAGAAGGCGCTCAAGCAGCGCGGGTAGCGCACCGGGCACAGCGTGCCACCACGGCCCGTCGGCGGTTCGCCGGCGGGCCGTGCCGTACAACGAGCACCGCGGCGACGCAGCGTGCAGCATTGACTGCAAAAAGGGATATCTTCCCCACTCGTCACCCCTCCCCCTTGCTCATGCGTGCCACCCGGATGACATCTGAGAGAAATTGTTGGCACTCGGTGTCTTGTCGAGTGGCACGCGGTGCCATACCTTGAGGGTGTCCGGGCGGCCGGCGCGCAGCGATCCTCCGCGCGCCGGCTGTCCCAGCAAGCCACCCGGCCTGCCCGCCCGGACGCCTGCGTCACAGGCCCCTCTCGCGCTCACCGGCGCGGCTTTCAGCTCCACCCGCATCCGCCGAACCGACGGCACCGCCTCTGCACCACCCCGACGTCCCTCAAGCCGTTTCCCTCAACGTGCTTCGCCGGAGGCAAACCGTGAATGCAATCCTCGACGCGATCCTGGCGTCGGACAGTACGAGCGAGGACTTCGCCGCGCTCCCCCTTCCCGAGTCCTACCGCGCGGTGACCGTGCACAAGGACGAGACCGAGATGTTCCACGGCCTCGCCACCAAGGAGAAGGACCCCCGCAAGTCGCTGCACCTGGACGACGTCCCGCTGCCCGAACTGGGGCCGGGAGAAGCCCTGGTGGCCGTCATGGCCTCCTCGGTGAACTACAACAGCGTGTGGACCTCGATCTTCGAGCCGATGTCCACGTTCGGGTTCCTGGAGCGCTACGGGAAGCTCTCGCCGCTGGCCAAGCGGCACGACCTGCCGTACCACATCATCGGCTCCGACCTGGCGGGCGTCGTGCTGCGCACCGGCCCCGGCGTCAACGCCTGGCGCCCCGGCGCCGAAGTCGTGGCGCACTGCCTGTCCGTGGAGCTGGAGAGCGCCGACGGGCACAACGACACCATGCTCGACCCCGAGCAGCGCATCTGGGGCTTCGAGACCAACTTCGGCGGCCTGGCCGAGATCGCGCTGGTGAAGTCCAACCAGCTCATGCCCAAGCCCGCGCACCTGAGCTGGGAGGAGGCCGCATCGCCCGGGCTGGTGAACTCCACCGCCTACCGCCAGCTGGTCTCGCGCAACGGCGCCGGCATGAAGCAGGGCGACAACGTGCTCATCTGGGGCGCCAGCGGCGGACTGGGCTCCTACGCGACCCAGTTCGCGCTCGCGGGCGGCGCCAACCCCATCTGCGTGGTCTCCAGCCCCCAAAAGGCGGAGATCTGCCGGAAGATGGGCGCCGAGGCGATCATCGACCGGTCCGCCGAGGGGTACAAGTTCTGGAAGGACGAGCACAATCAGGACCCCAGGGAGTGGAAGCGCTTCGGCAAGCGCATCCGGGAGCTGACCGGTGGTGAGGACGTGGACATCGTCTTCGAGCACCCCGGGCGCGAGACCTTCGGCGCCTCGGTGTACGTCACGCGCAAGGGCGGCACGATCGTCACCTGCGCCTCCACCTCCGGCTTCAACCACGAGTACGACAACCGCTATCTGTGGATGTCGCTCAAGCGCATCGTGGGCTCGCACTTCGCCAACTACCGCGAGGCGTGGGAGGCCAACCGGCTGATCGCCAAGGGCAAGATCCACCCGACCCTCTCCAAGACGTACCGCCTGGAGGAGACCGGCCAGGCCGCCTACGACGTGCACCGCAACCTCCACCAGGGCAAGGTCGGCGTGCTCGCGCTGGCGCCCGAGGAGGGCATGGGGGTGCGCGACCAGGAGATGCGCGAGAAGCACCTGGACGCCATCAACCGCTTCCGCAACGTCTGAACCACGTCCCTACCATGTGAACTAGGCGACTGAGAGCCGTACATGACTGAGCGTCACAAGGACCGTCCGTGGCTGATGCGGACCTACGCCGGACACTCCACCGCCGAGGCGTCCAACGAGCTGTACCGGCGCAACCTCGCCAAGGGCCAGACCGGCCTGTCGGTCGCGTTCGACCTGCCGACGCAGACCGGATACGACCCCGACCACATCCTCGCCCGCGGCGAGGTAGGCCGGGTCGGGGTCCCGGTCTCCCATCTCGGCGACATGCGCCGCCTGTTCCAGGACATCCCGCTGGAGCAGATGAACACCTCGATGACCATCAACGCCACCGCCATGTGGCTGCTGGCGCTGTACCAGGTGGTGGCCGAGGAGCAGGGCGCCGACATCACCAAGCTGTCGGGGACCACGCAGAACGACATCGTCAAGGAGTACCTCTCGCGCGGGACGCACGTCTTCCCGCCGGGCCCCTCGCTCCGGCTGACCACGGACATGATCACCTACACGGTGAACAACATCCCCAAGTGGAACCCGATCAACATCTGCAGCTACCACCTGCAGGAGGCGGGAGCCACCCCGGTCCAGGAGATCTCCTACGCGATGTCCACCGCGATCGCCGTGCTGGACGCGGTGTTCGCCTCCGGACAAGTGCCACAGGACCGCAAGGGCGACGTGGTCGCGCGCATCTCCTTCTTCGTGAACGCGGGTGTCCGCTTCGTCGAGGAGATGTGCAAGATGCGCGCCTTCGGCCGTATCTGGGACCAGGTCACCCGCGAGCGCTACGGCATCGAGAACCCCAAGCAGCGCCGCTTCCGCTACGGCGTCCAGGTCAACTCCCTCGGCCTGACCGAGGCCCAGCCGGAGAACAACGTCCAGCGCATCGTGCTGGAGATGCTGGCCGTCACCCTCTCCAAGGACGCCCGCGCCCGCGCCGTCCAGCTACCCGCCTGGAACGAGGCGCTGGGCCTGCCCAGGCCCTGGGACCAGCAGTGGTCGCTGCGCATCCAGCAGGTCCTGGCACACGAGAGCGACCTGCTGGAGTACGAGGACATCTTCGCCGGCTCGCACGTCATCGAGGCCAAGGTCGCGGAGCTGGTCACCGAGTGCCAGGCCGAGATGGACCGTATCCAGGAGATGGGCGGCGCGATGGCCGCCGTGGAGTCCGGCTACCTCAAGTCGCAGCTGGTCTCCTCGCACGCCGAGCGGCGGGCCCGTATCGAGGCCGGCGAGGAGAAGATCGTCGGCGTCAACTGCTACGAGTCCACCGAGCCCAACCCGCTCACCGCGGATCTGGACACCGCCATCATGACCGTCGACCCCGCCAACGAGGCGCGGGTCGTGGCGGCCCTGCACCGCTGGCGCGAGGAGCGGGACGAGGGGCGCGCACAGGACACGCTCAGCGCCCTGAAGAAGACCGCGGCCGGCAGCGGCAACCTCTTCGGCGCCACGCTGGACTGCGTCCGCGCGGGCGTGACGACCGGCGAGTGGGCCTGGGCCCTGCGGGACGTCTTCGGCGAGTTCCGGGCCCCCACGGGCGTCTCCAGCGCCCCGCTCGCGGTCGCCGCCGAAGCGGGCACCCCGCTGGCCGCCGTCCGCGAGAAGGTCGCCAGGACCGCCGAGGAACTGGGCAGCGGCAAACTGCGCCTGCTGGTGGGCAAGCCCGGCCTGGACGGGCACAGCAACGGCGCCGAGCAGATCGCCGTACGGGCCCGCGACGCCGGCTTCGAGGTGGTCTACCAGGGCATCCGCCTCACCCCCGAGCAGATCGTCTCCGCGGCCGTGGCCGAGGACGTGCACTGCGTGGGGCTGTCCATCCTCTCCGGCTCGCACGCCGAGCTGGTGCCGGACGTCCTGGACCGGCTGCGCCGCACGGGCGTCGAGGACATCCCCGTCATCGTCGGCGGCATCATCCCCTCCGCCGACGCGACCGCGCTCCGCGAAGCGGGAGTTGCGGCCGTTTTCACACCGAAAGACTTCGGCATCACGGAGATCATCGGCCGTATCGTCGACGAGATCCGCAAAGCCAACCAGCTCGACCCGTTGGAGGTCCCCGCATGACTGCCCCTAACCGCCTTCGCCCGCGCCGCTCCTGCCTCTCGGTGCCCGGCTCCAGCCCCCGCTTCTTGGAGAAGGCTCAGGGCCTGGCCGCCGACCAGGTCTTCATGGACCTGGAGGACGCCTGCGCGCCGCTGGCCAAGCCCGAGGCCCGGCACACCATCGTGAAGTTCCTCAACGAGGGCGAGTGGGGCGGCAAGACGCGGGTCGTACGGGTCAACGACTGGACGACGGAGTGGACCTACCGCGATGTGGTCACCGTCGTCGAGGGCGCGGGCCACAACCTCGACTGCATCATGCTGCCCAAGGTCCAGGACGCCGCGCAGGTCGTGGCGCTCGACCTGCTGCTGACCCAGATCGAGAAGACGATGGGCTTCGAGGTCGGGAAGATCGGCATCGAGGCGCAGATCGAGAACGCCCGCGGCCTGAACAACGTCAACGAGATCGCCGCCGCCTCGCCGCGCACCGAGACCATCATCTTCGGACCCGCCGACTTCATGGCGTCCATCAACATGAAGTCCCTGGTCGTCGGCGAGCAGCCGCCCGGCTACGGCGCGGACGCGTACCACTACATCCTGATGAAGATCCTGATGGCGACCCGCGCCAACGACCTCCAGGCCATCGACGGCCCCTACCTCCAGATCAAGAACGTGGACGGCTTCCGCGAGGTGGCCGGCCGCGCCGCCGCCCTCGGCTTCGACGGCAAGTGGGTGCTGCACCCCGGCCAGCTCGACGCCGCCAACGAGGTCTTCTCGCCCTCGCAGCAGGACTACGACCACGCCGAGCTGATCCTGGACGCCTACGAGTGGCACACCTCCGAGGCGGGCGGGAAGAAGGGCGCGGCCATGCTCGGCGACGAGATGATCGACGAGGCCAGCCGCAAGATGGCGCTCGTCATCGCCGGAAAGGGCCGCGCCGCCGGGATGTCGCGCACCACCACGTTCGAGGCTCCGGAGGCGTAAGGGACATGCAGTTCGGCCGCACCTACGAAGAGTTCACCGTCGGGGACGTCTACAAGCACTGGCCCGGCAAGACCGTCACCGAATACGACGACCACCTCTTCTGTCTTCTCACCATGAATCATCACCCGCTGCACATGGACAGCAACTATGCGGAGAAGACCACCGATTTCGGGAAGAACGTCGTCGTAGGCAACTACATCTACTCGCTGTTGCTGGGCATGTCCGTTCCGGATGTGTCCGGGAAGGCCATCGCGAACCTGGAAATCGAGTCGCTGCGGCATGTGGCGCCGACCTTCCACGGCGACACGCTGTACGGCGAGACGACGGTGCTCGACAAAACCCCCTCCAAGTCCAAGTCGGACCGCGGGATCGTGTACGTCGAGACCAAGGGCTACAAGCAGGACGGAACGCTGGTGTGCGTCTTCCGCCGCAAGGTGATGGTGCCCACCGCCACGTACATCAAGGAGCGCGGCGGAGAACAGCCCGGCCGCCCCGAGCTTCAGGCCAAGGAGAAGTGAGCATGCCGCGCCTTTCGCAGACCGAGGGCCTGACCGGCATCCAGCGGGAAATCCTCTCCACGGTCCGTGACTTCGTCGACAAAGAGATCCTGCCGGTCGCCACGGAACTGGAGCACCGGGACGAGTACCCGACGCAGATAGTCGAGGGGCTGAAGGAACTCGGCGTCTTCGGGCTGATGATTCCCGAGGAGTACGGGGGCCTTGGCGAGTCGCTGCTGACGTACGCCCTGACGGTGGAGGAGATCGCCCGCGGCTGGATGAGCGTCTCGGGCATCATCAACACCCACTTCATCGTTGCGTACATGCTCAAGCAGCACGGCACGCAGGAGCAGAAGGACCACTTCCTGCCCAGGATGGCGACGGGCGAGGTCCGCGGCGCCTTCTCCATGTCGGAGCCGGGCCTGGGCTCGGACGTGTCCGCCATCACCTCCAAAGGGGTGCGCGAGGGCGAGGAGTTCGTCCTCACTGGCCAGAAGATGTGGCTCACCAACGGCGGTTCGTCAACGCTGGTCGCGGTGTTGTGCCGTACGGACGAAGGCCACCCCGAAGGAAGTGCCCCGCACAAGTCGATGACGACCTTCCTGGTCGAAAAGGAGCCGGGTTTCGGAGAGGTCCGAAAGGGCCTGACGATTCCCGGCAAGATCGACAAGATGGGTTACAAGGGGGTCGACACCACAGAATTGATCATGGATGGTCTGCGAATCCCCGCCGACCGGGTTCTGGGCGGGCAGAGTGGACGTGGCTTCTATCACATGATGGACGGCGTCGAGGTCGGCCGGGTCAATGTCGCCGCACGGGGCTGCGGAGTCGCACAACGCGCCTTCGAGCTGGGAATTTCCTATGCGCAGCAGCGGCACACCTTCGGGAAGCCGATCGCCCAGCACCAAGCCATCCAGTTCAAACTGGCCGAAATGGCGACAAAGGTCGAAGCCGCCCATGCGATGATGGTCAATGCCGCTCGCAAAAAGGACTCGGGACAGCGAAACGACCTCGAGGCGGGCATGGCCAAGTACCTGGCCTCCGAGTACTGCAAGGAGGTGGTGGAGGACGCGTTCCGCATCCATGGCGGTTACGGCTTCTCCAAGGAGTATGAGATCGAGCGTCTCTACCGTGAGGCTCCGATGCTCCTGATCGGTGAAGGTACCGCCGAGATCCAGAAAATGATCATTGGACGTCGCCTACTCGAGGAGTACCGAATCCAGGGGTGAACGCCCGATTTGGGGTGATTTATTCTAGACGAAGATCACACCCTGTCATCGTTGTTCGGCCACGGATTGGCTCTGGCTCTTGGCCAGTTGCCGCTCGCAACCGATAGCATCCCCGGAAAGCCGCCGTCCCCCATTGCATATGCGGCATCCTCCGCTACGAAGGTCATCCATGCCCCACAGCCAATCCTCTGCACAACGCGGTCGCGTCCGCCTCGCGCGCGGAGCGTCGCCGTGGCTCCTCCCGACCGTGGCAACGGCAGCGGTCAGCCTGGCCCGTTCCCGTCGTTCGGGACGCTGGGCCGCCGTCGCCGTGCCCACCACCGCACTCGCGGCGGGCATGCTGTGGTTCTTCCGCGACCCCGAGCGAGAGATCGCTCAGGGCCGCGTCATCTCTCCGGCCGACGGCGTGGTGCAGAGCATCATGCCGTGGAAGGACGGGCGCACCCGCGTCGCGATCTTCATGAGCCCGCTGAACGTCCACGTCAACCGCGCGCCGCTGGCCGGCACGGTGACGTCCGTGGAGCACATCCCCGGCGGATTCGTTCCCGCGTTCAACAAGGAGAGCGAGAACAACGAGCGGGTCGTCTGGCACTTCGACACCGAGCTCGGCGACATCGAGATGGTCCAGATCGCCGGCGCGGTCGCGCGGCGCATCGTTCCGTACATCCCCGAGGGCACCAAGGTCGAGCAGGGTGAGCGCATCGGCCTGATCCGCTTCGGTTCGCGGGTCGACGTCTACCTCCCGGAAGGCGTGGACGTCGCCGTCGAGGTCGGCCAGGCCACCACCGCGGGGGTGACTCGCCTTGACCGTGATTGATCCCGACACCCAGGCGGGGTGGGTCCCCGAGGCCGAGGAGGACGAGGCCGATGACATGCCGCTGTCCACGCGGCTGTCAATAGCGGACACCCTCACCCTGGGCAACGCGATCTGCGGCTTCATGGCGGTGTACTTCACCACCACCGGCGTCCTGATCCCGCACCTGACGGGCAACGAGGACGGCGGGATGGCGCGGCACAGCGCCGCCATGGCCGTGATCCTGATGCTCGCGGCGTCCGTCTTCGACCTCTTCGACGGGCTGGTCGCGCGCAAGCTGCGCAGTTCGGCGATGGGGGCCGAGCTGGACAACCTCTCGGACCTGATCAGCTTCGGTCTGGCCCCGGCCTACTTCGTGGTCACCTGGGGCATGGTCGCCCAGGACGCGCACCAGCGGGTCTCGGTGGTCGCGGCGGTGGTGGTGCTGCTGGCGGTGGTGCTGCGCCTGGCCCGCTTCTCCTGCGTCACCCTGCGTGACGGCATCTTCCAGGGCATGCCGAGCCCCTTCGGCGCGCTGACGGTGGTCGCCATCGTCCTGCTGGAGCTCCCCTTCCTGCCGACCCTCTTCGCGATCATCGGGGTGGCCTGGCTGATGGTGAGCCGGGTCGAGTACCCCAAGCCGCGCGGTGTGCTGGCGGTGGCGATGCTCACCTGGATCGTGCTGGCCATGGGCCTGCTGGCGGCCTGGGCGCTGGACGCCCCCGGCGGCCAGCTCCTGCTCCAGACCGGCTGTGCGCTCCAGGTCGTCCTCGGCGCGATGATCCCCGTCTTCGCGACGGCCCGCCGCGTCAACACCTTCCGCGGCAACCGCCGCGAGGTCCGCGACGAGCGCCGCGCCGCGCGGGCGGCGCAGCTGCCGTAACCGCCGGCGCCTGAGCCCGGCCGACGCAGGAGGGCCCCGTGTGAACCGCTTCCGGTTCACACGGGGCCCTCGCCGTTGCGCCCGCGGCCGCTGCGCGGGGCTGTTTGGTGCTGTGCCGGCCCGTCCCCTCCCGTGGGTGGGGAGGCAGAGGGCGTGGGCGGGCTCAGGTCAGGAAGTCCTGGGCGAGGTGTGCGGCAGCGCGTTCGAGGAGGGGGCCCGCCTCGGCGATGCAGCGGGACGGGTCCGGCTCCAGGGCCGTGAGGGGGTAGGCGCGGCGGATGCCGGCGTGGCCGAGGGCCTCCGGGGGGAGGGTGAGGCGGCCGCAGACCGCGACGACGTCGAGGCCGCGGGCGCGGGCCGCCGCGGCGACGCCGGCCGGCGCCTTGCCGTGCAGGGTCTGCTCGTCCAGGGAGCCCTCGCCGGTGATGACGAAGGTGGCACGGGCCAGGGCGGGAGCGAAGCCCAGGACGTCGAGCATGACGTCGATGCCGGGGCGGAAGGCGGCGCCCAGGCCCACCAGGGCGCCGTAGCCGATGCCGCCCGCCGCGCCCGCTCCCGGCGCCGTCACGCACTGTGCGGCCCGCGGGCCCACCGCACCCTCCAGGACCTTGGCGTAGTGCGCCAGCGCCGCGTCCAGCGCCGCGACGTCCTGCGCGGTGGCGCCCTTCTGGGGCCCGTACACCGCGGGGGCGCCCTTGGGCCCGGTCAGCGGGTTGTCGACGTCGCTGGCCAGGGTGATGTCCGTACGGGCCAGGCGGGGGTCCAGGCCCGAGAGGTCCGCGGTGGCCAGGTCGCGCAGCGGGCCGCCGCCGGGGGCCGGCGGCTGCCCCGCCGCGTCCAGGAAGCGGGCGCCCAGCGCCGCGAGCATGCCCGCGCCGCCGTCGGTGGTGGCGCTGCCGCCGACGCCGAGGACGAGGGAAGTGGCGCCGGCGTCCAGCGCGGCCAGCAGCAGTTCGCCGGTGCCGTACGTGGTGGCCGTGAGCGGCGCGAAGACGCCGTCGGGCAGGTGCTGCAGGCCGGAGGCCTCGGCCATCTCCACCACGGCCGTACCGTCCGGGCGCAGCGCGAACGTGGCCGTCACCGGCTCGCCGACCGGTCCGGTCACCCGTACCTCGTGCCGGGCGAAACCGGCCGCCAGCGCCGCCGAGACCGTGCCGTCGCCGCCGTCGGCGACCGGGACCGACTCCACCGCCAGGCCGGGGACCACCCGCCGCAGCCCGGCCGTGACGTGCTCGGCGACCTCGACGGCCGTCAGCGAGCCCTTGAACTTGTCGGCGGCGATCAGCACCCGCACGCCGTCCTGCGGCCCCTCGGCCGCCCGTGTCCCTTGCGTCCTTGCTGCGTCCGCCATCGTCAATTCCCCTTGCTTTCGAACTGGCAGTCGCGCCGGTGCGACCCTATCCGCCAAAGGCCGGTGGCGAATAGAGAACGCTGTGCGGCGCGGGGTGTTGCCATACGGCGCGCCAATCGGGCATAGCCCCTTATCAGCGGCCATAGTGGGGCGCCATGAGCGTGCATTCGACCGAAGAAACGAGCCCGAATCCCGTACCGGGGACCCCGGGGGAAACCGCCCACGATCCGCCGCCGGACCGCGTCGTCGTCGGTATCGGCGTGGCCGCGGTACTCGCGGTGGTCGCCTGGGCCGCGCTCGGCAAGAAGAATTTCGAGTCCGTCTCCGGCACCGCGCTGAGCTGGGTGCTGAACAATTTCGGCTGGCTGTTCGTGGTGGCCGCCGATGTCTTTCTCGTCCTGTGCGTGGTCATCGCCTTCAGCCGTTTCGGCCGCATCCGGCTCGGAAAGGACGACGCGGAGCCGGAGTTCGGCAATCTCGCCTGGATCGCGATGATGTTCAGCGCGGGCATGGGCATCGGATTGATGTTCTACGGGGTGGGCGAGCCGCTCCAGCACTATGTGGATCCGCCGCCGGCCAGCGGCGTCGAGGGCCAGACGGGCGCCGCGGCCCGTACCGCCCTGGAGTACTCCTTCTTCCACTGGACGCTCCAGCCCTGGGCCATCTACGGCATCGCCGGGCTCGCCCTGGCGTACGCGGGCTTCCGCAAGGGCCGCGGCAACCGGCTCTCCTCCGCCTTCGTCCCCCTGATCGGCGAGAAGCGGGCGGACGGCTGGCAGGGCAAGGGCATCGACCTGCTGGCGGTCTTCGCGACCGTCTTCGGTACGGCCACCAGCCTGGGCCTGGGCGCCCTCCAGGTCGCCAAGGGACTGAACCTGACGACGGGCGTGGAGGAGAGCACCACTGTCGAACTGGTCATCATCGCCGCGCTGTCCGCGGCGTTCGTGGCCTCGGCCTTCTCCGGCCTGCACAAGGGCGTCAAGTGGCTGTCCACCCTGAACATCGCGCTGGCCGCGCTGCTGATGCTGTTCGTCTTCGTGCTCGGGCCCACCGTCTACATCCTGGACAGCATCCCGGCCACCGTCGGCGGCTATCTGCACGACCTGCTGCCGATGGCCTCGCGCACCGGCGCCTTCACCGACCAGTCCTGGCTGGGCGCGTGGACCATCTTCTACTGGGCGTGGTGGCTGTCCTGGGCGCCGTTCGTGGGCACCTTCATCGCGCGGATCTCGCGCGGCCGCACCATCCGTGAGTTCCTCATCGGCGTCCTGCTGGTGCCCAGCGGCGCGACGATGGTGTGGTTCTGCGTGATGGGCGGCAGCGCGATCCGGCTGGACGCGACCGGCGTCGCGGACCTGGCGAAGAACGCCAAGGACGCGGAGGCCTCGCTGTTCGGGATGCTGGACGCGCTGCCGGTCGGCACCGTCACCTCCTGGGTGGCGATGATCCTGGTGATGACGTACTTCATCACCAGCGCCGACTCCGCCTCCCTGGTGATGGGCTCGCTGACCAGCAAGGGCGCGCTGCACCCACGGACCTGGCTGGTGGTCACCTGGGGCATCCTGATGGCCGCGGTCGCCGCCGTACTGCTGGTGGCCGGCGGGCTCAGCTCGCTGCAGACCGCCACGATCCTGGTGGCGCTGCCGTTCGCCATCGTCATGCTGGCGCTGTGCTGGGCGCTGCTGAAGGAGCTGCGCGAGGATCCGGGGGCCGGGCCCGCCCGGCACCACGCGCTGCACGGGCTGCGGGACGCGGTCAAGGCGATGGTCGGCGACGCGGTCACCGAACAGGGCCCGACCCGGCACCACCGGCTGCGCAGGGCGGCGGAGTCCAAGCGCTCCAGCGACGACTCCTCCGGACCCGAGGCCTGACCGGCGCCGCACCCGGTCTGTGACGGGCCCGTTCCTGTTTCCCCGCGTCACTGGGGGCACGGGAACGGGCCCGCTTTCGGTGTCCTGACCCGCTCCCGTACGGGTCGAACAGCCGAACCGATCCGTGAACAACCCTGTCGGCAAAGGGAGTTGATCTGCACAATGTCTCTGTGCCGCACTACGACTATGTGGAGTTCCCGCTCGACGACGCCTCCTCGATCCGGGTGGAGCTGGCGCCGGCGGGCGAAGAGAGGCAGGGCGCGGCGGACCTGCCCGGCGGTGTCGGCGGGCTGACTCCCGTGGGGCGCGGCGCCGGGGCGGCCGTGCTGGCCTCGGACGCGCTGCGGGCCGTCCTGCGCCCGCTCGGGCCACTGTTGCAGCACATCCACGACGCGGTGGCGCAGGTGCCCGAGCCGCCGCGGGAGCTGTCGGTGACCTTCGGCGTCCAGATCGGCCAGGACCTCAAGCTCGGCATCGTGGGCGCCACCGGCCAGGCCAGCATCACCGTGAGTGCGACCTGGCAGCCCGGCGAACGGGGGTGAGCGATGGGCTGGTTCACCGCGCCCGATGCGGCGCGGCCCGCCGATGCGCGCGAGGCGCTGGTGCGGGTGGTGCGCATCGGCCGTACGGGAGTGCCGCGGACGGTCGGCGCCGGGGTGTGCCTGTCCGGCCGCCGCCTGCTGACCTGCGCGCACGTGGTCAACGAGGCGCTCGGCAGACGCGCGCTGGCCGACGGCCACCCGGGCCGGGCGCGCCTGAAGGTCGCCTTCCCCGCACTGCCCGCGCGCGACCCGCTGTCCGCGACGCTGATCGCCTGGGTGCCGCCGCGCGATGCCGCGGACGACGGCCCGGTGGCGGACGGGGCGCTGGAGTGGGCGGGCGACCTGGCCGTACTGGAGCTGACGGATGCGCCGACCGAACCCGTACACCCCTTGCCCTGGCGGGATATGACG
The DNA here is from genome assembly GCF_058245575.1 of Streptomyces sp. UF-297. Classification (NCBI taxonomy): domain Bacteria; kingdom Bacillati; phylum Actinomycetota; class Actinomycetes; order Kitasatosporales; family Streptomycetaceae; genus Streptomyces; species Streptomyces sp. UF-297. Next base: position 89,240 of record NZ_JBSIBZ010000019.1, read on the forward strand.
GTGGGTCAGGAGGTGCGGGCGTGGTACGGCGGCGGGCAGCCCTTCACGTACGCGGATGTACGGGTGGGGGCCTGCGACGGGCGGACGGGATATCTGGACGGGCAGCTGGCGGGGGCGGCGGTCGAGGAGGGCTACAGCGGCGGCCCGCTGTGGTCGCTGCGGGACGCGGCCGTGGTCGGGCTGGTGATGGGGCGGATCACCGCGCCGTCCGGGCCGTTCTCCGCCCAGCACACCGTGCGGCGCAGCTGGGGCATCACCCGCCAGGCCGTCCACGCCGAGCTGGAGCGCATAGGAGCCGCCGCGCTGCTGCGGCCCGACCCCGGCCCCGTACCCGCCGCGCGAGCCGCGCCCGGCGACGAATCGGTACGGGACATGCTCATCGGGCCGCTCCAGAGACTGCTGGGCGCGCCCGGGACACGGGCGTCCAGAGCCACCGAACTCGCCGCCGAACTGGGCCTGGGGACCCCGGGGGACGGCTCGGCGCCCACGGTGGAGGAGCTCGCCGACGAGCTGTGCGCACGCGAGCGGGCGCTGCCCACGCTCACCGAGTCGCTGGCGCCCGCGCTGCTCGCCGACCGCACCGCCCGCGCCGAGCTGGACCGGCTGCTGGCGCTCGGGCGGCTCATCGAGAGCGCCGGGCTGCTGTCGGCGGGCGAACACCGCAAGCTGACGGGCAAACTGCGGCACATCGCCAAGCTCGACCCCGCGCTGCTGCCCCGGGCCGCCGCGGCCGCGCTGCCCTTCGTGGCGCTGCCCCGCCCGCTGCACGCCGCGCGCATTCCCGAGGCGGCCGTGCCCGCCGCCGTACGGTCCCTGGAGGCCTGGACGGGGGACAGCACGGCGGTGCCCGGGGAGTCCCCGCGGCTGCCGGCGCTGCTGCGGGTGGTGGAGTACGTGGCGGCCGAGTTCGGCGGGCTGACCTGCCAGGTGCTCCAGGAGTGGAACACCCGGGTCGCCGGGCGGCTGGGCGTACACCCCTCCGCACTGGAGGAGCGGCGCGCGGACGCGGAGCGCTGGGCGGCCAGGTCGGCCGCGCCCGGCGCCCGCATCCTGGTCGAGCTGACCCGGCACACCGGCGATCCGGCGGACCACTACCGCTGCGCGGTGTGGCGGGTGCGCGAGGACGGCACGGCCGCGCGGACCGGCGCCACCGGCGATCTGCCGCGCACCGGGCGGGAGATCGCCCGGCTGGTGCGCGAGATCGCGGGCGGTACGGACACCCCGGGGCACAGCGTGCCGATGGTCGCGGTGTCCGTGGACCGCGCGGGCCTCCAGCTGCCCGTGGACGAGTGGGACGGCGCGGGCCCCGAGGAGTTCTACCCCGCGCCGTTGGGCGAGGACTTCCAACTGGTGCTGCGCTGCCCGGAGATGCGCCGCCGCTCGCGTACGGGCACCGGCGACCTGGTGCGCCGCTGGGACGCGCGCGGGCAGGGCGACCCGCTGGTCGCGGACGAGCGGATCACCGGCGAGCAGGAGCTGCTGGGGATGCTCAAGACCACGCACCGCGACGCCTGCCGGGTCGTGGTGCACGGCCCGCCCAAGCTGCGGGCGCAGCTGCTGAACGTGTGCCTGTTTCTGGGGGTGCCGGTGGTGCTGTGGGACCGGGAGGCGGTGGACCACCGGCACGCAATCCGGCTGGACGCGGCGCAGCCGGCCGGGCCGCTGGAGGAACTCCCGGAGAAAGTACGGCACTTCAGGGTACTGGCGTACCGCGATCCGGCGCAGCCCGCGCGCCCCGCGCTGGTGTGGGAGGACGCGGGGCTGCCGGTGCCCGAGGAGCTGCGGCTGGCCGACCCCTTGGACGGACCCGGCACGGGCGCCGGGTACACCGACCCTCCGGAAGGATCGCAGAGCCGATGACGGACACCCCGGACCGCCCGGCCACCCCGCCGACGGCGCACCTGCCAGACCGTGCCCCTACCTCGGAGGGTGAGGACTGGCGGCTGTTCAGGGGCACGGGCGGGGCCCGCGAGGTCACCTTCCCCGAGGCCCCGCCCTGGCGGCAGTTCTCCCCCGCGCCCACGGGCCGCGCCCGCTACCGCCCGTACCTGATCGGCGAGGCCGAGGCCGATGTGGTCAGCGCCGCCCTGCATCTGCGCCGGCCGCTTCTGGTGACCGGCCACCCCGGCACCGGCAAGTCCTCGCTGGCGCACGCGATCGCGCACGAGCTGTCCCTGGGCCCCGTCCTGCACTGGGCGGTCAACAGCCGCTCGGTGCTCAAGGAGGCGCTGTACGACTACGACGCGATCGGGCGGCTGCGCGAGACCCATCTGCGCAAGGAGCGCGGCGGCCCCGAGCCCGACATCGGCACGTACGTCAAGCTCGGGCCGCTGGGGACGGCGCTGGTGCCGCGCGACAAGCCGCGGGTGCTGCTGGTGGACGAGCTGGACAAGGGCGATGTGGACCTGCCCAACGACCTGCTGACCGTCTTCGAGGACGGCGAGTTCGAGATTCCCGAGCTGTCGCGGCTGCCGGAGGACCAGAGCGAGGTCGACGTGCTCACCCACGACACCCGTGGCGGGCGGGTGCGGGTGGCGCACGGGCTGGTGCGCTGCCGGGAGTTCCCGGTGGTGGTGATCACCAGCAACGGTGAGCGGGACTTCCCTCCGGCGTTCCTGCGCCGCTGTGTGCGCCTGGCGCTGCCGGACCCGGACGAACAGCAGCTGCGCGACATCGTGGCCGCGCATCTGGGCGAGGACGCGCTCGGCGAGGTCGACGACCTCGTGCACGCCTTCATCAACCGGCGGGCGCCCGGCGAACTGGCCACCGACCAGCTGCTGAACGCCGTCTTCCTGCGCAAGGGCGGGGTGAATCTGAACGCCGAGGGGCTGCTGAAGGCGGTGCTGCACCGGCTCGGCGGGACGGTCTAGGCGTGTCCGGCGGCTCCTCGCTGGCACAGCTGGCCGCGCTCACCGGCTACGACCTGTCCATCCACGAGCTGCTGGACGCGCTGTGGCTGGCCGGGCGGCTGCCCAGGGACGGCTCGGCGCCGCTGGCCGGGGCGCTGCACGCCACGCCGGTGCCCTACGGATCCCCGCCCTCCGAGCGCCCGCCGCCCGCGCCGCGCGGCGGACCACCCGGGAGCGGGCAGCCGCCGGGCCCCGCCCCGCCGCCCCGGCACTCCCCCGCCCAGCTCATCGGCGCCCTGCACGCGGCCGCCTCCACGGCCCGCGCCCCCGACTTCACCGGGCCCGCCACGCCGCGCGGCCCCTCGCCGCCGGCCGGGGCGCTGCCGGTGCGCGTCCCCGAGGACAAGGCGCTGGGCGCCGAGGAACTGCGGATCGGCCGCGCGCTACGGCCACTGAAACAACGTCAGCCGGGGCGCCACGACCGGGAGTTCGACGAGAGCGCGACCGCCGCAGCGATGGCCGAGACCGGTCTGCCGGACGTGGTGACCCGCCCGGCCAGGGAGCGCTGGCTGGACCTCGTCCTGGTCATCGACGACGGCATCTCCATGCTGCTGTGGCGCAGGCTGGCCACCGAGCTGCGCTTCATGCTGGAGCGCCTCGGCGCCTTCCGCGCCCTCCGCGTCCACGGCCTGGACAGCCGCTCACCGGACGGGCCGCGGCTTCGGGTACGGCCCTTCGACCCCGACGCCCCGCTGCTGTCGCCCGCTTCGGCCGCCGACCCCTCGGGCCGCAGTCTGGTGCTGGTCATCAGCGACGGCGTGGGCGCGTGCTGGCGGGGCAAGGACATGCACGCCGCGCTGGAGCGCTGGGCGCGGCTGGGCCCCACCGCGGTCATCCACGCGCTGCCCGCCCACATGTGGGACGGCTCCGGGATACGCGCCCAGAAGTGGCGGGTGACCACGCGGCGGCGGGGCTCGGCCAACGACAGCTGGGAGGTGAGCGATCCACTGCTGCCGCCGGAGCTGGCCGAGGACTTCGAGGGGGTGGCCGTCCCCGTACTGGAGCCCTACCCCGCGCACATCGCCGCCTGGGCCCAGCTGGTGGCCTCGCCCGGCGCGAGTGCCGAACTGCCGCTGCTGGCACCGGTGTCGGAGCCCGGGCGGCGTCCCTCGGCGGCGGTGCGCGGCAGTGCGGCGCCGGACGCGGTGCTGCGCTTCAAGGACGCCGCCTCCCCGCAGGCGTACCGGCTGGCCGCCCATCTGGCGGCGGTATCACCGATCACGGTGCCGGTGATGCGGCTGGTGCTGGCCGCGGTGCCGTCGGCGCAGACCGGGCATCTGGCGGAGGTGTTCCTGGGCGGGCTGATGCGCCGCAGCCCGCAGGACGGCGACCGGCTGCCGCCGCAACAGCACAGCTTCGAGTTCGTCGAGGGCGCGCAGGAGATCCTGCTGGACACCGCCTCGCCCGTCGAACTGCTGCGTACCACACGGGCGGTGACCGAGCACCTGAGCGCGCTGGTGGGCCGCTCGCCGGACTTCCCCGCCTGGCTGGCGCACCCGGCGGGAACGGGCGAACTCATGCCGGGGACCCGGCCGTTCGCCTGGCTGGAGGACCGGCTGCTCACCCACCTGGGAGCCCAGCCGATGGCGCCGCCGCGGGCCCGTCCGGTGGAGGACTTCCAGGAGGTGCGGCTGCCCGAGGGGCTGGAGCGCTCCCCCTCCTGGCTCCCGCTGCGGCCCCTGGATCCGCGCAGGCTGGGCCCGTACGAGCTGCGGATGCGCGGTGAGGCGGAGGTCAGGCCGGTGGCGTACATCGGCGCCGACGCGGACGGGCGGCAGGTGCTGCTGAGGGTGCCGCACACCTTCGCCTCACCGATGGCGCGCGAACTGCTGGGCGTCGAACTGCGGGCCCTGCGCCGGATGGACGGGGTGTACGCGCCCGCCGTGCTCGACAGCGCCGTGAACCACCCCGACCCGTGGATCGCGCTGGAGCTGGACACCCTGAGCACCGGGCTGCCCGCACCGCCCCTGCGGGCCGTACTGGACGCGGCGGGCCCGCTCCACGACTCGCCGCTGTTGACCTGGCTGGGCTGGCACCTGGCGCGCGCGGTGGGCCGCTGCCACGCCAAGGGCATCGTGCACGGCGCGCTGACCCCCGGCACGGTGCTGGTCACCGAGGACACCCTGCGCATCGTCAACTGGACCTCGGCGCGCATCGACGGGACCTCCAGCGCCTCCCCGCTGGCGATGCCCACCGCCTCGCCCTACCGCGCGCCGGAGGTCACCAGCTGGGCCGAGTCGCGGATCGCCGCCGGTGATGTGTACGCGCTGGGCACGATCCTGGTGGAGGCCGCCACCGGCCGGAACTGGCGGTGGTTCCAGCGCGAACCGCTCTTCCTCCAGCACGAGTTCCAGCAGCTGAGCGACGATCTGCGGGACGTCCTGACGCGCTGCGTGGAGCAGGAGCCGGAGGCCCGGCCCACCGCTGCGGAGGTGGCCGAGGTCTTCGCCGCCTACCTGCCCGACGCGTGGGTGCACGAGGAGGAACGGGCAACTCCCCCGAAGGGAGAGCCTGTCGGTGCCGGGCCGGACCAGGACGCCGAACGCGACCGCCTGCTCGGCCAGATCCGGGCGCCGGTGCCCAGCTCGCTGCACCTGACGGTGCTGGGCGTCAAGGACCGGGTGGGCTGCACCACGACCACTACCGTGCTCGGCGCGCTGCTGGCCGAGCAGCGCCAGGAGCCCGTACTGGCCATCGACGCCGACCAGCACCCCGGCGGCCACATCCGCATCACCCGGCGGGTCTACCGCAGCACCGAGGCCCGGCTGGCCGACCTGGCCCACGCCGCCGGCGAGGTGCACACCTACGAGGCGTTCCGGCTGTTCGTCTCCGAGCACCGCTCCGGGCTGACGGTGCTGGCCAACGACTCCGTTTCGCGGCCCGCGGTCCCCGGGCAGTTCTCCGACCAGGAGTACGCGCGGGTGTCGGCGCTGGCCGACTGGTTCCACCGGGTCATCCTCACGGACACCGACCGGTTCCCGCAGGCCGTACTGGAGCGCGCCGACCGGGTCGTGATCGTCAGCCGCGCCGACCCGGCCGGGCTCACCCAGGCCCAGCAGGCCATGGACCGGCTGCTGACCCTGGGCATGCCGCACCTGGTCGCCGGGGCGGTGGTGGTCCTCAACAACAGCCGCCCGGCGGCCGGCTGGACGCTGGACCCCGCCACCGTGCGCGACCTGGGCACCCGCTGCCGCGGCGTGATCATGATCCCGCGCGACAGCCACCTGGCCACCAGCAGCGTCATCGAACTGTCCTGGCTCGCCCCGGAGACGTACAAGGCGTATCTGCGGCTGGCGGCACTGCTGCTGACCTAATCCTGCGTGCCCGGTTCGGGACGCGGGATGCCGAGTGGCTCACGGTGACGGGTACGGCGCCGGGACCAGTCAGTGATCGCGACGGCGACGGCGTACGAAGAACGTCACCGCCACCGCTGCGACGGCGACGATGACGAGCAGGCCGAGCCAGACGGGGCCGTGCTCGAAGAGGACGCCGATCAGGGCTGCGCAGCCGAACACGCACACATAGGCCGCGACGGCGGTGCGGGCGATCCGGAGAATCCGGGGCCAGGTCCCCCTTGGCGTGTCCGTGCGTGGCGGTGCCGCCCTTCGCCGTAGTGGAACGGAGAGCCGTGAACGTCCGGGGCCGTGGGGTGGCCCCGTCCCCGGGCCGGTGGTGGCCCTGGTGCGTGCTCTCCGAGCACCTTGGCCGGGATCTCGCGTGTGCCCCGGCTGCGCAGGAGCCGTGTGCCCCGGCTGCGCAGGAGCCGGCCTGATGAGCGGAGGGGACCGAAAGCCGTTGCCGGAGTCGGGCCGCGCTTCCCGCGGCCGGGACGGCTGGGGTGCGGGGCCGGCCGGCGGGGCCGGTGCTGCCACGACCGGCCCGGTGGCCGGCGCGGGTTCGACGGCCGCCTCGGGCGCGGGCTCAGGGGCCGGTGGCAGCAGGGCCTGGAGCCGGGCCGCAGCGGCGGCGGAGACGGTGCGGCTGTCGTCGTCCACCAGCCGCCGGATCTCGTCGAGGGCGCGTCGGCGCACGTGGTCGTTGCCGATCCGGTGCAGGTGGGCGAGCCCGTCGAGGGCGCCGAGCCGGTCGGTGGCGATGGGGCTGGCCAGCGCGTGACGCAGGTGGGAGGGCAGGGTCCAGTGGATGTTGCGGGCGATGATGATGCGGCCCTCGACGTTGTCCTGCTTCTTGGGCCGCTGCTGCGGCATCTCGTCGACGACCCGGTCGTGCACGTAGCTGTACAGCTCGTCGAGGGCGATGTCGCCGTCGCCGTCGAGATCGGCGCTGCCGTCCCGCAGACCTGCCACCAGGTGGCGGGTGAACACCGACCGCGCGGCCGTGCCGTGCGGCTGGTTGTCCTCGAACGAGTACTGGGTGGCGTCGGATGCCGTCAGCACGGTGCGTCCCCGGCCCTGGAAGCGCTCCAGCGTGTGCACGTCCGTGTCGGCCTTGGCGGCACGCCCGGCGGGGAAGGCGCCGCTGTAGCAGCAGTCGAGGATCAGCACCTTCTGCCGGGACACGCAGCCGGACATGGCCTGGTCGATCTGTTCCGCGGGCAGCGACGTGAACAGCAGACTGCCGCGGCGGGTGTTCGTCGTCGCCAGATAGAGCCGGCCGTCGTCGTCCTTCAGGCCATGGCCGGTGAAGTACAGCAGGGTGAGGTCGTCGCGCCTGCGGTCGCGGTACAGGTCGCCGATGGCCTCACCGACTCGGTAGTGCGCCTCGTTGATCAGCGTGGTGACCTCGAAACCCGCGATGCCGGGGTCCCTCAGGACCGCCGCGAGCGCCTCCGCATCGTGCGCCGGGGCGGTCAACGCCCGCAGCCCGTCGTCCTGGTACTCGTACGTGGCGATCAGCAGCGCCAGTCGGCGAGCCATGGCTATCCGCCGGGGTGGCGACGGACGGACGCATCGATCCGCTCCCGCCGCTCGGCGGGCTCCGGTGCCCGCCCGGGATCGACCGCGGTGGGCGGCAGCGCCTGCATCACGCCGTCCGAACCGGATCTGCCCGGTCCGTGGCCCCTGGATTCCTCAACCTGCACGAGTCCCCCGATGACGAAGCGTCCCATACCGTTGCTCACAGTGTGACGAACCGCGACCGCCGACGGCAGCCCTTCGCGCTCATTCGTCCATCAGGCACCCCGGCGCGACCCGAAGGGCGGGCACCAGGACGCCCAACCACCGGGCACGAACAGGAACACCGGGCACGAACAGGCACACCGGGCACGAAAATGCACTGCGCGGCGCCATGGGCCGCACGCTCGCCAAGGGGCGCCGCCTCCGGTAGATGTGGCGCATGACGATCCCCGCGCGCCCCGACCCCGACCGCCGCGGCAAGGCCGCGGACCGCACGGACCTGGCCGACCGCATTCACGGCGGCTGGCTCGGGCGGATCGCCGGGAACATGCTCGGCAAGCCCGTGGAGGACGGGGACCATTGGACGCGGGAGCGCATCGAGCGCTATCTGCGCGCGGCCGGTGCGCTGCCGCTGGAGGACTATCTCCCCGAGCTCGAACCGGCCGCCGATCCGGGCGAGTTCGCGCTGCGGCCGGAGTGGCCCGCGTGTGTGCGCGGGCGGATCGACGGCAGCTGCCGGGACGACGACATCGACTACGCGATCCTGGGCCTGGAGCTGCTGGAGAGCCACGGGCAGGACTTCACCACCGAGCAGGTCGGCGACCTGTGGCTGCGGCGGCTGCCGTACCTGCAGACCTACACCGCCGAGCGGGCCGCGTACCGCAATCTCACCGCCGGGCTGCGCCCGCCGCTCACGGCCACCGTCGACAACCCCCACCAGGAGTGGATCGGCGCGCTGATCAGGGCCGATGTCTATGGCTGGGTGTGCTGCGGCAACCCGCGCCGGGCCGCGGCGCTGGCCCGCCGCGACGCGGTGCTCTCCCATACGGGCAACGGGGTGTACGGCGCGATGTGGGCGGCGGCGCTGATCGCGGCGGCCTTCACCGCCGACGGCCCGCGCGCGGCACTGGAGGAGGCGCTGGCGTGCGTACCGCCGGGCAGCAGGCTGGCGCGCACGGTCCGGCACACCGTCTCGCTGCACGACGCCGGGCTGGCGTGGGCCGACACCCTGCAGGAGATGGAGCGCACCGTGGGGCGGCTGCACTGGATCCACGTCCTGCCCAACGCCGCCGTGATCACCGCCGGACTCCTGTACGGCGCAGGCGACTTCACCTCCACCATCGCGCTCACCGTACGCGGCGGCCTGGACACGGACTCCAACGGCGCGACGGCGGGTTCGGTGGCCGGTGTGCTGTGCGGCGCCGCCGCGCTCCCGCCGCAGTGGACCGCGCCACTCCACGACCGGGTGCGCAGCGCGGTCTTCGGCTTCGACGGCGCCCGGATCAGCGAACTGGCGGACCGGACCTGCCGGTTGGCGCTCGCTGGATGATCCGCGGCGGCGCGAACGCACTCGCGGAAGTCCGGTGCGTGCGCGCGCAGGGCGGAGGGTCGACCGCGTACGGGGCGTACCCGGTCGGGCCCGACAACGCCGCGAGCGCGCGTGCCAGGCGCCGCAGGCCGGACGGGACTTTGCCGACAGGCCCTAGGCTCGGGGCCGTGACCATGGACTACGCCACCTACATCGCTTCGCTGCCCCGCGTGTTCGCCGCGGCGGCCGCCGTCTTCCGCGACGAGCAGGACCGCATCCTGCTGGTCGAGCCCAACTACCGGGACACCTGGACCCTGCCCGGCGGCACCGTGGAGTCCGACCGCAACGAGAGTCCGCGCCAGGGCGCGCGCCGCGAGAGCGCCGAGGAGATCGGGCTGGACGTGGAGCTGGGCGCGCTGCTCGCGGTCGACTGGGTCACCAGCGAGCGGCGCCCGCCGCTGGTGTCCTACCTGTACGACGGCGGGGTGCTCACGGCCGGGCAGCTCGCCGCGATCCGGCTCCAGGAGTCCGAGCTGCTCTCCTGGCGGCTGGTGGAGTGGGACGAGGCGGAGCGGCTGCTGGACAAGGGGCTGGCGCGGCGCCTGCGGGCCGCCCTGGACGCGGCGGCCCGCGGCAGCGGCCCCGTCGAACTGGAGGACGGAGTGCCGCCCGCGGCGCTTGACTTCAAGTCCGCTTGACGTTGCATCGTCGGTGCATGACTTCTCGGGCGAGCCGACGGGCGTCGGTGCTGGACCGGTTCGAGGTGGGGGTGATGCTGCCGTCCCCCGCCGTACAGCAGGAGCAGAAGCTCTCGGTCGCGCAGGCCGCGCGGCACGCCGAGGACGCGGGCCTGGACCTGGTCGCACACGGCGACCACCTGGCCGCCGGCACCCCGTCGCTGGACGTCGCGGTGGCGCTGGCGGCGGCCGCGGCGGCCACCGACCACCTGCGCATCATGACCGCGCTCTACGTCCCCGCGCTGCGCCCGCTGGTGTGGGCGGCCCAGCAGATCGCCGGTCTGCAGCAGGTCTCGGGCGGGCGGCTGGTGCTGGGCGTGGGCGCGGGCGGGCGGCCCGCGCAGTGGGCGGCGGCCGGGGTCCCCTACGAGGAGCGCAGCCGCCGCACCGACTCCGCACTGCGGCTGCTGCCGCGGCTGCTGGCGGGCGAGCGGGTGCCCCTGCCGTACGAAACGGGCGGCCCGGAGGCCGAGTTGGCGCCGCCGGTGGCGATGCCTCCGGTGTGGGTCGGCGGCAGCTCGCCGGCCGCGGTACGGCGCGCCGCGCGGCTCGGCGACGGCTGGTTCCCCTCGCTGACGACCCCGGCCGAGGTGGCCGTGGGCGCCGTCCGGCTGGCCGAACTCTCCGCCGGGCACGGCCGCCCCGCCCCCGCCGTCACCATCGGCGCGGCCGGGGCGCTGGGCGAGGGCGCGGGCCTTCCCTCCCGCGCGCAACTGGCGGCGAACGGCGCGGCGGCCTTCGGAACCGTCCGGCCGCCGTCGGCCGAGGCAGCGGTGACCGGGAGCGTACGGGAGGCCGCCGAGCGCCTGCACAGCTACTGCGGGGCGGGCGCGACGCGGGTGGTGATGGCGGTGGCGGGCGGCGACTGGCGGGGGCAGGTGGAACTGCTGGCGCGGGTGCGGGAGCTGTTGCGGTGAGGGGCTTCGGCAAGCGCCTTCGGTGCGGGTGGGGGCGTCAGTCCTTGTAGTCGTCCCAGGCGCTGCCGAAGATCCCGTCGTGGCTGTCCAGGAGGGCCAGCAGGCCCGCCGTCACCCGGGGGTCCCAGGTGCCGGACACGACCTCGAGGGGGCCGTCGGAGGGGTGGTCCAGGACGTACTCGCCGCTGGACCGGAAGCGGATGCGGCGCGGCATACGGGCGATGTCTCCGCCCCCGCCGATCAGGCTGCCGACGGCAATGGCCAGTTGTACGGGGGAGAACAGCCACCAGACCCACCACCAGAACAGCCGCCCCTTGCGGCCGACCGCGTCGGACCGGCCCTGCTGCCGTACCGTCCAGCGGGTGCGGCCCGCCGAGCCGTTCAGCGCCCGCTCGCGGATGATCTGCGCCAGCGGCTCACCGGCCGGGCCGTGCACCTCGTAGACGGACGGCTTGCCCTTGCCCGCCGAGGTGGTGACCACCCTTGCCCATGGCTGCCGCCGGTACGGGTCGGCCCACAGCAGGAAGGACCGCGCGCCGCGCTTGCGTGCTTCCCGGTACGGACCCGGACCCTCGGGCCCCAACTCCCGCTCCATATAGGCCAGTACGTGGCCCGGAGTGTCACCGAAGCCCCCTTCGGGGCCGCTGGTCCACAACTCGTGCCGGACCCGGCCGTCGTCCGGCCGCGGCGGCCGGTCCTTTCCGGTCTTCTCACCTTTGTCCGACCCCTCCTCGCGAAGCATCAGCCAGACGAACGTGCTCATTTCTCGTGGTCCCCCGTAGTGCGTGGACGTGGTCGGCGGAACGGGGAACGTAACACCTCACTACCCTGACCGTATGAACAGGGTGGCCGAGCAACTGGTGGACGTACCGGGCGTGGTGGGGGTGATGCTCGGCGGAAGCCGGGCACGGGGGACGCACCGGGAGGACTCGGACTGGGATCTGGGGGTGTACTACCGCGGCGAGGTGGATACGGGGGCGCTGGCGGAGCTGGCCGCGGAGGTGACGGGCGGCGCGGTGGAGATCCACGCGCCGGGCCAGTGGGGCGCGTGGGTCAACGGCGGTGCCTGGCTGGTCATGCCCGACGGCAGCCATGTCGACTGGATCCTGCGGGATCTGGACCGGGTGCGCGGCGTGTGGCGGGACTGCCGGGGCGGACGCTTCGAGATCGGTACGCAGCCGGGCCACCCGCTCGGCTTCTGGTCGCCCGCGTATCCGGGCGAGGTGGCGCTGGGGCGCGTACTGGCCGATCCGCAGGGCGAGTTGGCGGCGCTGCAGCACGAGACGCGGGACTACCCCGAGGCGCTGCGCAAGGCGCTGGCCGGGGCCGCGGTGTGGGACGCGGGCTTCTCGGTGGCGATGGCGGGCAAGTCGGCGGCGTCGGCGGATGTGCTGCACGCCGCGCTGTGTCTGTCGCGGGCCGTGGGCTACCTGGTGCAGGCGCTGCACGCGCACCACCGCATGTGGTGCCTCAACGAGAAGGGTGCGCTGGCGGCGGTGGCCGCGCTGCCCGGCACCCCGCCCGGATTCGCCGAGCGGGCGAGCGTCCTGCTGGGCCGTGTGGGCTGTACGGGCGAGGAGTTGGCTCGGACGCTGGAGGATGCGGAGCGGCTGGTGAAGGACGTACGGGCGGCCGTGGCCGAATAGCGCGATTTCCTGGGTGATTCCCGGCCTGGCCGGTTTCGGCCGTTTGCCCGGTGGCCGTGCGGCCAAGGACTTCCGGAGTCATGGCACGGCCGAAGGCCATGACCCAGCCGAACGTCATGGCACGGCCGGACACAGTGCGCGGGAGGAATTGCGATGCCGTCGTTCAATCTCACGATGCAGGAACTGGGCCACCCGTATCCGAATCCGGGCACCGGCACGGTCTCGGGCCATCAAGTGGAGTTGATGTACCACCACATCGTCCCCAAGAGCGCGCGCACCGGTCTGATCCGGCTGTGGAATCTCGCCCTCGAAAGGGGCCATCTCTCCGCCGCCAAGCCGCTGCTGAGCGCGATATCCCAGTACGTCGACAAGTACGGCACCACGCTGGTGCCCGCCGACCGGCAGCACGTCAAGAACATCGCGAACGGCATCAAGAACGGGTCCTGCACCCATGACGCCGCCCGGCCCCGTCCCGACGGCTGGGACAACTTCGCCCAGGTCTACGTCTGGCTCCCCGGGAACCTCTTCTGCGGCCCCCGGAACCGGGTGGACGACCCGGGCGAGGGCTTCGACGCCCCCGCCGCGCACATCCTCGGCCCGACCACCACGCACTACCAAAAGCTCCAGACGGTCTTCGACGAACTCACCAAGTACCTCGCCGATCCGGCAAAGATCGGTTACGCGGAGACCGCATTCGACTATCACGCGGACATCGGCCGGAGCTATCTCGGCGTCAAGGCTTTCGCACCCGCCCAATGGACCTGGGACACCGGCAGGAACGGCCCGAAGGTGAAGGGCTCCTGACCGTCGCCGCCCTGAATTCAGCGGCCCTCACACCAGAGGCCCCGCCCCAAAGACCCTCACGTCAAAAACCCTCACATCAAAGGCAGCGTGTCCCCGCGCTCGAATTCCAGCAGCCGGCGTTTGTTGTCGAGCCCGCCGCCGTAGCCGGTGAGGTTTCCCGAAGCGCCGATGACCCGGTGGCAGGGCACGATGATGCTGATGGGGTTCTTGCCGTTGGCCAGGCCGACCGCGCGGGCCGCGGTCGGCTTGCCGATCAGCTCGGCCAGTTCGCCGTAGGAGACCGTCTCCCCGTACGGAATCGTGCGCAGCGCCGCCCAGACACGGCGCTGGAACGGTGTGCCGTGCAGGGTCAGCGGCAGGTCGAACTCCTTCAGCTCGGCGGCGAAATAGGCGCGCAGCTGGGCGACGGCCTCGGCGAAGGGGGCCTCCTCGGGCGCCAGGTGGGGCCCGAAGGTCTCCAGGGGCGGGCGGTGGCGGTGGTCGGTCATGTAGACGCCGGTCAGCGCCGCGCCCTCGGCGACGAGGGTGAGCGGGCCGACGGGGGTGCCGTCCATCGTGGTGTGGTGCAGGGCGGTGCTCTCAACGGGCATGTGCGGGGCCTCAGTTCGCGGGGAGGTGGTTGATCGGGTGGTCCTCGGCGGCCCAGAGGTACTGGACCGCGTAGGCGCGCCAGGGCCGCCAGGCGGCGGAGTGCCGGGTCAGGGCGGCGGGGGTGTCCGGCAGTCCGAGCCCGGCGGCGGCGCGGCGTACGCCGAGGTCGGTGGGGGTGAAGGCGTCGGGGTCGCCCAGGGCCCGCATCGCGATGCACTCCACCGTCCAGGGGCCGATGCCGGCGAGCGCGGCGAGCTGGGCGCGGGCCAGCTCGCGGTCGCTGCCGACGCCGAGCTTCAGGTCGCCGTCGGCCAGCGCGGCGATCAGGCCGGTGAGGGTGGCGCGGCGGGTGCGCGGCATGGCGAGGGCCTCGGGGTCCAGCCCGGCCAGCGCGGTGGCGGTGGGAAAGAGGTGGGTCAGCCCGCCCGCCGGGTCCTGGACGGGCACGCCGTGCGCGGTGACCAGGCGGGCGGCGTGGGTACGGGCGGCCGCGGTGGACACCTGCTGGCCGAGCACGGCCCGTACGGCGAACTCGTCGGCGTCCACGGTGCGCGGCACCCGCCGCCCGGGAGCCTTGTCGACCAGCTCGGTCAGATACGGGTCCCTGCGCAGCACCTCGTCCACGGCCTCGGGGTCGGCGTCCAGGTCGAGCATCCGGCGGCAGCGGGCGATCGCCCCGGCGAGGTCGCGCAGGTCGGTCAGGAAGAGCTTGCAGTCGATATGGTCGGGGCGCGGGGTCAGGGCGACGATGCCGTGCCCGTACGGCAGGGCCAGGGTGCGGCGGTAGGCGCCGTCCCGCCACTCCTCGACGCCGGGGACGGCGGTGGCGGCCAGGTGCCCGAAGAGATTGTCCGGGCACAGCGGCTTGCGGAAGGGCAGCCGCAGCGAGAGCGCTCCGGTGGCGGCCAGGTGCCCGGCGCCCGGCTTTGCACGCCGGCGCAGCTCCGTCGGGGCGAGCGCGAAGACCTCCCGCACGGTGTCGTTGAAAGTGCGGATGCTGGCGAATCCGGCGGCGAAGGCGACCTCGGCCATGGACAGCGTGGTCGTCTCGATCAGCAGGCGGGCGGTCTGGGCGCGCTGGGCGCGGGCGAGCGCGAGAGGGCCCGCCCCGACCTCGGCCAGCAGCTGCCGCTCGATCTGGCGAGTGCTGTAGCCGAGCCGGGCGGCCAGACCCGGGACGCCCTCGCGGTCCACCACGCCGTCATCGATCAGCCGCATGGCGCGCGCGGCCAGATCGGCCCGCTCGTCCCACTGCGGCGAGCCCGGGACCGCATCGGGCCGACACCTCTTGCAGGCCCGGAACCCGGCCTGCTGAGCCGCGGCCGCACTGGGATAAAACGTCATGTTCTCGGCCTTGGGCGGCACCACCGGGCAGCTGGGGCGGCAGTAGATGCGCGTGGTGAGCACCGCCGTGAAGAACCACCCGTCGAAGCGGGCGTCCTTGGACTGCACGGCGCGTACACAGCGCTCGGTATCGGTGTGCATGCCTCCAGGATTCAGCAGGAGGTCCGCTGAGGCTGGCGAGAATCCGACATGGACGTCGGACGACCGGCCCGTACTCCTGTCCAGCCCTCACCCGGGCGGGGACCTGAGGGCGCCGCCACTACGGCGCCAGGGCCTCGGCGTACGCCTCCTCGGCCCGTTCATCGAAGACCACGAACCGCACCTCCCGGAACTCCCCTCCCTCCGCGACGGCCTCCCGTACGGCGGCCACCGCGATCCGCGCGGCATCCCGCACCGGCCAGCGGAAAATCCCCGTGGAGATGGCCGGGAACGCGACCGCACGGGCCCCCAACTCGGCGGCAGCGCGCAGCGACTGGCGATAACAGGAGTCCAGCAGCGCGGAGCGGTCCTCGGTCTCGGACCACACAGGGCCAACGGTGTGCACGACCCAACGGGCAGGAAGACGCCCCGCGGTGGTCACCACGGCCTGCCCGGCCGACAGCCCGCGCCCGTAATGCCCGGCACGCAACGCGCGACACTCCGCAAGAATCTCGGGCCCGCCCTTACGGTGAATCGCCCCGTCCACTCCCCCACCGCCCAGCAGCGAGGAGTTGGCGGCATTGACCACGGCGTCCACCACCTGCTCGGTGATATCACCACGGACGAGGGTCAAAACGGTCTGCGCGCTCATACCTCCATCATCGCCGCCCGCGCCCACCTGCGAGAACAGAATTTCGGCGGCTGCTGTGGCGGTACGCGCTCAGCGCCCCGTTGCCCGCAGGCGGTGCCACACCACCCTGGCCGCGTGGTGGCCGGACATGCCGTGGACGCCGGGGCCCGGTGGGGTGGACTGGGAGCAGAGGAAGACGGCGGGGTGGGGGGTGGTGTAGGGGTTGTGGGTGAGTTTGGGGCGGATGAGGAGGTGGAGGCCGGCGGCGGTGCCGGCGGCGGTGTCGCCGCCTACGTAGTTGGCGTTGCGGGCGGCGAGTTGGGGCGGGCCCGCGGTGGCTCGGGCCAGTACGAGGTCGGTGAAGCCGGGGGCGAAGCGCTCGATCTGCCGCTCGATGGCTTCGGTGGCGTCGCCCTGCCAGCTGTTGGGGACGTGGCCGTACGCCCAGAAGGTGTGCTTGCCCTCGGGGGCGCGGGTGGGGTCGATCAGGCTGGGCTGGGCGGTGATGAGGAAGGGGGTGGCGGGGGCGCGGCCGTGGACGGCGCTGCGGAGGGAGGCGTCGATGTCCTGCGCGCGGGGGCCGATGTGGACGGTGCCGGCGCGGCGGGCTTCCTCGGCGGTCCAGGGGACCGGGCCGTCCAGGGCGTAATCGATCTTGAAGACGCTGGCGCCGTACTGGACGGTGCGGTAGGCGTTGCCCAGCCCGGCGATACGGGCGAGCGCGGTGGGCGAGGTGTCGAAGACATAGGCGCGGGCGGGCGGGAGGTCGTCCAGGCGCTTGACCTCGAAGCCGGTGTGGATGACGCCGCCGTGCTCGCGCAGCAGGGCGGCCAGGGCGTCGGAGATGGCCTGGGAGCCGCCGCGCGGCACCGGCCAGCCCACCGCGTGCGCGGCCAGCGCGAACATCAGGGCGGCGCCTGCCGTGCCGATGCCGCCGATGGGCGCGCTGACGTGGGCGGCGAGCCCGGCGAGCAGGGCGCGGGCCCGTTCGCCGTCGAAGCGGCGGTTGAGCAGGGAGACGGAGCGGATGCCGACCAGGCCGTAGCGGGCGTAGGTCACCGGGTCGCTCGGCAGGCCCATCCACTGCGTGCGCAGGAAGTCGGCCGACAGGGTGGGCCACTTGCCCAGGAACGGCGCCACCAGGCGGCGGTAGCTGCCCGCGTCGCGCGGCCCCAGCGACATCGAGGTCTCACCCACCGAGCGGGCCAGCAGCGCGGCCGTGCCGTCGTCGAAGGGGTGGGCCATGGGGATGTCCGGATGCAGCCAGCGCAGGCCGTGCCGGGCCAGCGGCATGGTGTTGAAGGCGGGTGAGCCGACGCCGAAGGGGTGGACGGCGGAGCAGGGGTCGTGCCGGAAGCCGGGCAGGGTCAGCTCTTCGGTGCGGGCCCCGCCGCCGATGGCCCCGCGCGCCTCGAACACCTCGACGGCAAGGCCCCTGCGGGCCAGTTCGACGGCCGCGGTCAGCCCGTTGGGACCCGCCCCGACCACCACGGCATCGAGCATCGTCGGCACCTGCGCCACTCCCCTCGTGTCCGACCCTCGCCCTTGAGGATCAGTTGGCGGCTGCCAGCAGTTCGAGGATACGCCGGGCCGTTTCGGCGTCCCGGGCCGCCGCGAAGGGCAGGGCGTTGCCTCCCTCGATACGAAACGGCTCCCCGGCGACCGTGCCGCTGGCGCCGCCCGCCTCGTGCACCAGGAGCAGGCCCGCGGCGTGGTCCCAGGCGTTCTCCCAGCTGAAGGCGGTGCCGTCCAGGACGCCCTGGGCGATGTGCAGATACTCCAGACCGGCCGAGCCGCAGGGGCGCGGCACGATACGGGGGTCGCGGTCCAGGCCGCCCAGCACGCGCTTCTGCTCGTCGTTGGTGAAGTCGTAGTGGGATATGGCCACTTCGAGCCGCGCGCCGGGCTCGGGGGAGCCGGAGCGCAGGGGCACGCCGTTGAGCTCGGCGCCGCCGCCGAGGCGGGCCACGGCCATCAGGTCGAGCGCGGGGGCGTACGTCCAGGAGGCCAGGACCTGCCCGCGGTGGGCGAGCGCGACCAGGGTGGCGAAGCCGGGGTCGCCGTGCACGAACTGGCGGGTGCCGTCGACCGGGTCGACGATCCACACCGGGTCCTGGCCGCGCAGCGCGTCCAATACGGCGGGGTCGGCGTGCACGGCCTCCTCTCCGACGACCACCGAGCCGGGCAGCAGGGCACTCAGCGAGGCCGTCAGATGCACCTCGGCCAGCCGGTCGGCGACCGTGACGAGGTCGTGCGGCCCGTTCTTCTCGATGACCTCTTCGACGGCCAGCTGCCTGAAGCGCGGCACTATCTCCTCGGCCGCCGCCTTGCGCACGGCGTCGGCCACCGCCGCCATGTCCACCCGGGACAGCACCTCCGCCGCGCCTGCCGTGTCCGTCGTGTCTCCCATGTCCACACGATTCGTATCGATCATGCCTCCATCGAATCACGGCCCACTGACATCCGGCCCGTCCGGCAGATGAACCCACGGTTTCCCCCAGGTTGCGCACCGTGCGACCCTGCTCGGCGCCCGGCGTCCGCGACCCGCCGCGCGGCCCTGCCGGAGCGCAGGACGAAGCGGCGCAGGACGAAGCGGCGCAGCACAGCGCCGACGTACCCGGAGGCGAGGATTCGCGCCGGTGACAGAAGTCCGGTCAGCAGCTCGGCGGTGGTGATCTTGACCGAACCGAGTGCCCCGTTCAGCCAGACGATCACCATGTGCGGAAGCGGACTTGCGACGGCGGTCGGTGTCAGCGGCCGACCGCGTACCCCTGCATCCCCCGCGGATTGGCCCCCGCCGACAGCACCCCCGTCTCCGGGTCGCGGGCCACCGCGCTCAGGCGGCCCTCCGACCAGGGGGCGCCGACGGTGACCGCGTGGCCGCGTCGGCGGAGCGCGGCCACGGCGTCCGGGGACAGGCGGGATTCGACGGTGACGCTGCCGGGCTGCATCGCACGGGGGAAGAAGGAGCTGGGGAAGGAGTCCTGGTGCCAGTTGGGGGCGTCGATGGCGCCCTGGAGGTCCAGGCCGCCGCGTACCTGGGGGCCGAGGGCGACGGCGAGGAAGAAGTGCAGCTGCCACTGGTCCTGCTGGTCGCCGCCGGGGGTGCCGAAGGCCATGACGGGGACGCCGTCGCGCAGGGCGAGGGACGGGCTGAGGGTGGTGCGCGGACGGCGGCCGGGGGTAAGGGAGTTGGGCAGGCCCTCCTCCAGCCAGGCCATCTGCAGCCGCGTGCCGAGCGGGAAACCGAGCGCGGGGATCACGGGGTTGGACTGGAGCCAGCCGCCCGAGGGCGTGGCCGAGACCATGTTGCCCCAGCGGTCGACGATGTCGATGTGGCAGGTGTCGCCACGGCCGAGGAGATCCGCCTCGCTGCGGTCCTCCGCCGGTGCCACGGTCGGCTCGCCCGCCCCCAATACCCGGACCACGGGCCGGTGCTGGCCGCTCTCCCACCGCTCGGCGGCTGCCTCGGCATGGCGGCTCAGCCGCGGGGTACGCCCTTCGGGGCTGCCGGGCCGCAGTGCGTACGAGGCCTGCGCACCGATCAGTGCGCGGCGGCCGGCGTTGTATTCGGCGCTCAGCAGCGCCTGAAGCGGCACCTCGGCCGCGTCGCCGTACCAGGCCTCACGGTCGGCCATGGCGAGCTTGCCGCCCTCGATGAGCAGATGCAGGTACTCGGGGCTCTCCCGCTCGGGCAGTTCGCCCGGCAGCAGGGCCAGTTGCTGGAGGAAGGCCGGGCCCTGGGACCAGGCGCCTGCTTTGGCGACGGTCCAGCCGTTCCAGTCGTACGTCACCGGGTCCTCGTAGGTCGCGCTGAACGCGGCCAGGTCCTCGCCGGTGAGCGTGCCCGCGTGCCGCTCGCCGGAGGTGTCCATGGCCGGGCGGGCCGCGAAGTCGGCCAGCGCCTGCCCGATGAACCCCTCGCGCCAGATACGGCGGGCGGCGTCGATGCCCGCCTCCCGGCCGCCGGGCGCGGCCTCGCACTCCGCGATCAGGCGGCGCCAGGTCGCGGCCAACGGGCGGTTGGTGAGCAGGGCGCCGGGCGCCACCGGTCTGCCGCCCGGAAGGTAGATCGCGGCGGAGGAGACCCACTCCGTCTCGAAGAGTTCGCGCACCGCCTCGATGCTCTGGCCGATCCGCTCGACGGCCGGGTGCCCGTGCTCGGCGTACCCGATGGCGTACCTGAGCACCTCGACCACCGACCGCGTGCCGTAGTCGCGCAGCAGCAGCATCCAGGCGTCGAACGCGCCGGGTACGGCGGCGGCCAGCGGCCCGGTGCCCGGGACCAGGTCCAGGCCCAGCGCGGTGTAGTGCGCCACGCTCGCCCCCGCCGGGGCCGGGCCCTGCCCGCACAGCACGCGTACGGGGCCGCCGGCGGGCGCCACCAGGATGGGTGCTTCTCCGGCCGGGCCGTTCAGGTGCGGCTCGACGACGTGCAGGACGAAGGCCGCGGCGACGGCCGCGTCATAGGCGTTGCCGCCGTCCTCCAGGACCGCCATGGCGGACTGCGAGGCCAGCCAGTGCGTGGAGGCGGCCATGCCGAAGGTGCCTTGGAGGGTGGGGCGGGTGGTGAACACGGGGCGTACTCCTCGTCTCCTGGCGGGGCGCTGCGGATCGTAGGCACAGGGCACGGCGTACGGGAAGGGAGCGGTGGCCGTACGGGACGGGCGCCTCGGACGCCCAGGGAGGAGGCCGGTATCCGCACCCACCCCCTCGCAACGCCGTCCCCCCTTCCTCCTCGCAGCGCCGCAACCAGCCCTCCCCTCACAGTGCCGCAACCAGGCCCCCGCCTCACAGGGCCTTGACCAGACCCCCGTCGATCACATGGTCCGCGCCCGTGGTGCTGCCCGCGCGGTCGGAGAGCAGGAAGGCGACCTGGCCCGCGATCTCCTCGGGCTCGGCCAGCCGGCCGGTCACCATGCCCAGCTGCCCGGGCACCTGCCGCAGGAAGTCCTCCAGCGGCAGCCCCGCCTCCTGGGCGAGGCGGGCTCCGTAGCCGTCCGGCGCATTCCAGATGGCGGTGCGTACGGGGCCCGGCGTGACGGTGTTCACCCGCACGCCGCTCGGCCCCAACTCCTGGGCCAGCCCCTTGCCCAGAGCCGTCAGCGCGGCCTTGGCGACGTCGTAGTGCAGCGGCCCGGCGCCCGGCATGAGGGCACCGATGGAGGAGATGTTGACGACGGAGCCGCGGCGCTCCAGCAGGTCGGGGAGGGCGGCGCGGATCACCCGTACCGCGCTGTGGAAGTTGAGGTCGAAAATGCGCTGCCAGTCGGCGTCGCCGAGCGGTCCGAAGCCGCCCACGGCATCGTCGGCGTCCGCGCCCCCGACGCAGTTGGCGAGCAGGTCGATGCCGCCGACCGCGAGCCGGGCCCGTTCGATGAGTTCACCGGCGCCCTCGGCCGTACTGAGGTCGACGGCGACCGCCTCGGCCCCGGTGCCCTTCAGTTCGGGGGTGATGGTGCGCGCGGCGCCCACCACCCGCACCCCTTCGGCAACCAGGGTCCGCACGACGGCCAGCCCCACGCCGCGGCTGGCTCCCGTGACGACGGCGGTCTTCCCGGTGAGGTTGAGATCCATGATGCGCTCCATCTCCCTCCATTTTTTACCTACAGGTACAGAACTAGCGTAAATAGAGAACCCGGCAACCAACTCCCCGACGAATTCAAGGAGTTGACAGGCCGGGGCCCGGCTCAGAGCAGGTCGAGCACGGCGTCCACAACCCGGTGCATCCGCTCCGGCCCCCGGTCCGCCTTGCCGATGACATGCAGGCCGACGACCGTGTTCAGCAGCAGGCTCGCGAGCGCGGCGGCGTCCCGCGCCGCATCGATCTCGCCCGCCCGCTGCCCGTCCTCGATCGCGGCCTTGAAGGCCGCCTCGGTACGGTCGAACATCCGGCGCACCAGCTCCATCGCCTCGGCGTCCATGGCCGCCGGACCGGCCGCCGCGGTGTTGACGGCCAGGCAGCCACGCCGGTCGGGATCCATGAGATCCAGCTCGATGACCATGCCCAACGCGGTCCGCAGCCGGTCGCACACCGGTCGGCCCGCATCCTCCAGTACGTCGATCACCGCGACGCTCCGGGTGTCGCCATAGCGGCGCAGCGCCAGGTCGAACAGGGCGCGCTTGTAGCCGAAGGTGTTGTAGAGACTCCCCTTGCCGATCCCCAGCTCGTCCACGAGGTCCTGCGGCGTGGTCCGCTCGTACCCCTTGCGCCAGAAGACGTCCATCGCCCGCTCGACGGCGACATCCGGATCGAACTGCTTCGGCCTTCCCATGCCCGCACCGTAGCACCGTTCTTGACCTACAGGTCAAATAAGGGCCGGACGCCGTGGGAAACCGCTGGCCCACCGCCCGCAGCCCTGCGTACGCTCGCCGCATGACCAGTGACGAAGCGGGCGCGGGCCGTCGGCCCCTGGTGGCGCTGCTCACCGGCGCCGGGATCTCCACCGACTCCGGCATTCCCGACTACCGCGGCCCCAACGGGCTGTGGCGGCGCGACCCGGAGGCCGAGAAGCTCGTCACGTACGACTACTACATGGCCGATCCGGAGATCCGCCGCCGCTCGTGGCTGATGCGCAAGGACGGCCCGGCGCTGCGGGCGCGGCCGAATGCCGCGCACGAGGCCGTGGCGCGGCTGGCGGCGTCCGGTGTGCCGGTACGGGTGATCACCCAGAACGTGGACGGGCTGCACCAGCTCGCCGGGATGCCCGAGCGCAAGGTCCTCGAACTCCACGGCACCGCGCGCACCGCCGTCTGCACCCGCTGCCACGCCCGTACGCCGATGACCGAGGCGCTGGAGCGGGTGGCCGCGGGCGACAGCGACCCGGCCTGTGAGCAGTGCGGCGGGATCCTGAAGTCGGCGACGGTGATGTTCGGCGAGCGCCTCGACCCGCAGGTGCTGGGGACGGCGATCGGCGTGGCCAAGGCCTGCGAGATCTTCATCGCGGTCGGTACGAGCCTCCAGGTGCAGCCCGCCGCGTCACTGGCCGGGACGGCCGCCGAGCACGGCGCCCGCCTGATCGTCATGAACGCCGAGCCCACGCCGTACGACGAACTGGCCGACGAGATCATCCGCGACCCGATCGGCACCGCGCTGCCCGCCCTGCTGGACTCGCTGGCGGAGCACCCCGGGTAGACCGGGCAGGCCGGGACCGGCTGATCCGTCCGTCCCGGCGGGATTGTCAGTGCACGGCGTTACCGTTGATTCCGTTCTCTCGCCGCCGTCCGTCCCGGGCCGCGGGTCGAGCACGTGACGGAAGAAGGAGTGCGCCGTGCAGAGCAAGCACCACGGTGAGTACAAGGTGCCGGGCGGCAAGCTCGTGGTCGTGGATCTGGACGTCCGCGACGGGGTGCTGCGGGACGTACGGGTCGCCGGTGACTTCTTCCTGGAGCCGGACGAGGCGCTGCTCGACATCAACCGCGCGCTGGAGGGGGCCCCGGCCGACACCGACGCGCGCGCCCTGGCCGCCCGCATCGACGCGGCGCTGCCCGCCGGGACCGTGCTGTTCGGGTTCTCCAGCGAGGCGGTGGGCATCGCGGTGCGCCGCGCGGTGGCCCAGGCCGCCGACTGGACCGACTTCCAGTGGCAGATCATCCACGAGGGGCCGCAGCCGCCCGCGCTGCACATGGCGCTGGACGAGGTACTGACGGCCGAGGTCGCGGCCGGGCGGCGGCCGCCGACGCTGCGGGTGTGGGAGTGGGACCGCCCCGCGGTGATCATCGGCAGCTTCCAGTCGCTCCGCAACGAGATCGACCCCGAGGGCGCCGAGCGGCACGGCGTCACGGTCGTACGCCGCATCAGCGGCGGCGGCGCCATGTTCGTCGAGCCCGGCAACACCATCACCTACTCGCTCTGCGTCCCGGACTCCCTCGTCCAGGGCCTGTCCTTCGCCGAGAGCTACGCCTACCTCGACGACTGGGTACTGGCCGCGCTGGGCGACATGGGTATCAACGCCTGGTACAAGCCGCTGAACGACATCGCCACCGAGGCCGGCAAGATCGCGGGGGCGGCCCAGAAGCGGATGGTGGGCCGCGACGGCGCCGTACTGCACCACGTGACCATGTCCTACGACATCGACGCGGACAAGATGGTCGAGGTCCTGCGCATCGGCAAGGAAAAGCTCTCCGACAAGGGCACCACCAGCGCCAAGAAGCGAGTCGACCCCTTGCGCCGCCAGACCGGCCTGCCGCGCGCCGAGGTCATCGACCGCATGATCACCTCCTTCCGCTCCCGCTACGGCGGCGCCGAGGGCAAGGTCACCCCCGAAGAGATGGCCCGCGCCCAGGAGCTGGCAACGGAGAAGTTCAGCTCCGAGGAGTGGACGGCACGGGTTCCGTAGCGGGCAGGCCTGCCGGGCGCGGTGGCCGAAACCGCCTCGGACGCAGCCGGACCCACGTCGGCGTGGTCTCGCGCCGCGGCGGCGGCTTTCCTTCGCCAGGACGCTGCCGCCCCGGCGGTGGTCGGTCGGTCTGAGCGCCCGAGCGCCTGAGAGGCCGGCCTAAGAGGCGGTCGTGCCGCGGGCCGTACGCGTCAAGAGCGTGTACAGAAGCAGCGACGCCGTCAGGCCCACTGCCCAGCCGTAGTCGGCGAGGGGGCGGAGGAAGGGGATGAGGCCGTCGGCGGGGAAGGGGCCCTTGCCGGGGGTGGAGTGGGAGCCGCCGATGGCGAGGAGGCCGCCGAGGGTGAAGGCGGTGACCGCGCGCCAGTTCCAGCCTGCGTGGTACCAGTAGCGGCCGGTGGGGCGGTAGAGGTCGGCCAGGTGCAGGGTGGTGCGGCGGACGATCCAGTAGTCGGCGATGAGGATGCCGGCGACCGTGCCGAGCAGGCCGCCGACGACGCCGAGCCAGGTGAAGATGTAGAGCTCGGGGGTGGTGGTGAGTTTCCAGGGGAGGATGATCACGCCGACGACGCCGGTGATGAGGGCGCCCGTACGGAAGTTGATGTGGCGCGGGGCGAGGTTGGCGAGGTCGTAGGCGGGGGAGACGACGTTGGCGGCGATGTTGACCGAGATGGTGGCGATCAGGACGGTCAGCAGGGCGAAGAGGAGGCCGAAGGTGCTGTCGGTCTTGCCCGCCAGGGCGACGGGGTCCCAGATGGCTACGCCGTACACGGCCTGGGAGCCGGCCGTGACGAAGACGGAGAGCAGGGCGAAGGCGGTCATGGTGGTGGGCAGGCCGAGGGTCTGGCCCCAGACCTGGGCGCGCTGGCCCGCGCCGAAGCGGGTGAAGTCGGGGATGTTCAGGGAGAGGGTCGCCCAGAAGCCGATCATGCCCATGAGGGCGGGGAAGAAGACGGGCCAGAAGGCCGTGCCCCAGCCGAGTGCCGAGGGCTGGTCCAGCAGGGGGCCGAAGCCGCCCGCCTTGTTCGCCATCCAGATCAGCAGCGCCGCGGCGCCGATCAGGACGAAGGGCGCCGCCCAGTTCTCGAAGCGGCGCAGGGTCTCCATCCCCCGGTGGATGATGGCCAGTTCCACGGCCCAGAAGGCCAGGAAGCACAGCCACAGGGTCCACGGATAGCCGCCGAACTGCGCGGCCCGCTCCCACCCGCCGCCGAAGATCTTGCCGAGCAGGATGTAGATGCCCTGGCCGCCGATCCAGGTCTGGATGCCGAACCAGCAGCAGGCGACGGCGGCGCGGATCAGGGCGGGGAGGTTGGCGCCGCGCAGCCCGAAGGAGGCGCGGGCCAGGACGGGGAAGGGGATGCCGTACTTGGGCCCCGCGTGGCCGGTGAGCAGCATCGGCACAAGGACGATGACATTGGCCAGGGCGATGGTGAAGACGGCCTGTTTCCAGTCCATGCCGAGCGCGACCAGGCCCGAGGCCAGCGTCCAGGAGGGGATGTTGTGGGCCATGCCGACCCACAGGGCGGCGAAGTTGTAGGTGGTCCAGCGGCGTTCGGCGATGGGGACCGGGCGCAGGTCCAGGTTGGCGAAGCGGCCGTCGGGCGGGGCCGCGCCGGGCGTGAGCTCGACGCGGCCGTCCGGACGGGTGCGCTGTCCGGGGTGCGGCGCGACGGGGCCGGTGGCCGTCATGGCCGCGGCCGCCTCAGCCGCTCGGCGCCAGCGCGGGGATGATGTGCTCGCCGTAGGCGTCGATGACGGCCTCCTTGGCGTCGTGCATGGCGTACAGCGCGAATTGGTCCACGCCCAGGTCGCGCAGCTGCTGGAGCTTCTCGCGGTGTGCCTCGGGCGGGCCCAGAACGCAGAAGCGGTCCACGATCTCGTCCGGGACGAAGGCGGCGTCCGGGTTGCCGGAGCGGCCGTGGTGGGCGTAGTCGTAGCCCGCACGCTCCTTGATGTACGCGGTCAGCTCCTCGGGGACGCTGCCGGAGTGCTCGCCGTAGCGGCCGACCAGGTCGGCGACGTGGTTGCCGACCATGCCGCCGAACCAGCGGCACTGCTCGCGGGCGTGCGCCAGGTCCTCGCTCACATAGGCGGGGGCGGCGACACAGATGGTGATGGACTCGGGGTCGCGTCCGGCCTCGGCGGCGGCGGTGCGTACGGCCTTGACCATCCACTCGGTCAGGTAGGGGTCGGCGAGCTGGAGGATGAAGCCGTCCGCCAGCCGCCCGGTCATGGCCAGGGCCTTGGGCCCGTACGCGGCCATCCACACCGGGAGACGACCGTCCTTGACCCAGGGGATGCGCAGCCGCTGCCCGCCGACCTCGGTCTCACGGCCCTCGGCGAGATCGCGGATGACGGTGATGGACTCCCCCAGCCGCGCGAGGGTGTTGGGCTTGCGCCCGGCCACCCGCATCGCGGAGTCGCCGCGCCCGATGCCGCAGACGGTGCGGTTGCCGTACATGTCGTTGAGGGTGGCGAAGGTGGAGGCGGTGACCTCGGGGGTACGGGTGGAGGGGTTGGTGACCATGGGCCCGACGACGAGACGTTCGGTGTGCTCCAGGATGCGGCTGTAGATGACGAACGGCTCCTGCCACAGCACGGAGGAGTCGAACGTCCAGCCGTGGGTGAAGCCGTTGCGCTCGGCGCGGCGCATCAGGTCGACAACGGTCGGGGCGGGCGGGTCGGTCTGCAAAACGATGCCGAAGTCCACGGCCTTGCTCCTTAGTTCAGGTACTGACAGGTGCCGCGCGGGACGTACTGCCCGTGCCCGGCCCGGCCGACGAACTCCCGGTCCTGGATGACCATTTCACCGCGCGAGAGGACGGTGTCCACCCGTCCGGTGACGGTTTTGCCCTCGTACGCCGAGTAGTCGACGTTCATGTGGTGGGTCTGGGCGGAGATGACCTGCTCGGCGGTCGGGTCGTAGATCACGATGTCGGCGTCCGCGCCCGGCGCGATGGTGCCCTTCTTCGGATAGAGGCCGAACATCCTGGCCGGCGCGGCGCAGGCGATCTCGATCCAGCGGCGGCGGCCGATGCGGCCCTCCACGACGGCCTGGTGGAGCAGGTCCATGCGGTTCTCCACGCCCGGCAGCCCGTTGGGGATACGGGAGAAGTCGCCGCGGCCCAGCTCCTTTTGGCCCACGAAGCAGAAGGGGCAGTGGTCGGTGGAGACGACCTGGAGGTCGTCGGTGCGCAGCCCGCGCCAGAGCGCGGCCTGGTGCTCGCGGGGCCGAAGGGGCGTACTGCAGACGTACTTGGCGCCCTGGAAGTCCGGCTCGGCGAGGTTGTCGGTGGACAGGAACAGATACTGCGGACAGGTCTCACCGAAGACCGGCAGGCCCATGTCGCGCGCCTGCGCCAGCTCGGCGACGGCCTCCTGCGCGGAGACGTGCACGACGTACAGCGGGGCCCCGGCGACCCGGGCGAGCTGGATGGTGCGGTGGGTGGCCTCTGCCTCCAGCAGGGCGCGGCGCACCTCGCCGTGGTAGCGGGGGTCCGTCTTGCCCTCGGCCAGGGCCTGTTCGACGAGCACGTCGATGGCGATGCCGTTCTCGGCGTGCATCATCACCAGCCCGCCGTTGCCCGACGCGCGCTGCATCGCCCGCAGGATCTGCCCGTCGTCGCTGTAGAAGACCCCCGGATAGGCGGTGAACAGCTTGAAGGAGGTGACGCCCTCCTCCACCAGCAGGTCCATCTCCTTGAGGGAGTGCGCATCGACGTCGGACAGGATCATGTGGAAGGCGTAGTCCACGGCGCACTGGGCGTCCGACTTGGCGTGCCACAGGTCCAGGCCCTCGCGCAGCGCCTGGCCCTTGGACTGCACCGCGAAGTCGATGATGGTGGTGGTGCCGCCCCAGGCGGCGGCCCGGGTACCGGTCTCGAAGGTGTCGGAGGAGAACGTCCCGCCGAAGGGGAAGTCCAGGTGGGTGTGGGCGTCGACGCCGCCGGGGATGACGTACTTCCCGGTGGCGTCGATCCGTTGGTCCGCGTTCTCGGCCCAGCCCTGCGCGACGGAACCGCCGTGGGCGGCGAGGGCGGCAATCCGGCCCTCCTCGATCAGGACGTCGGCGTGGATCTCGTCAGCGGCGGTGATCACCAGTCCGCCGTGAATGACAGTTCGGCTCATGCTTACCGCTCCCTTTGACTCCCCCATCGCCGCGCGGGCATGGGCGGTGTCCCAGCGTCGCGGCCGGTCCCCAACGGTCTACACCCGTAGATCCCGGCCGAGAAGGAGACCGTAGAAGCATGTCACCCACGGTGGCAAGAGCGTGACCGTCGCGCGGTGGGGTCCGGTGTGCTGCACGGCCGGTGCCGCGGACCGGCCATGCCCCGAGGGCGGGTCAGGCGTCTGGCTTCGCGGCGTCGAGCCGGGAAGCGGCCAGGCTCGCGTACAGCGCGGCGCCGTCCGCGAGGACGGAGTCGTCGAACACCGCCAGCGGGGAGTGGTTGTTGGGCGCGGTGGCGGGGTCCGCGCCGGGCGCGGTGGCACCGAGGAAGATCATCGCGCCGGGGACCTCGTCCAGGACGCGGGAGAAGTCCTCCGACCCCGCCAGCGGCTGCGGCATGGTCACAAAGCGTTCCTCGCCGTGCAGTTCGGCGACGGTACGGGCCACGAACTCCACCTCCGCCGCGTCGTTGACGGTGACCGGGTACTGCTCGGCGAAGTCCGCGTCCACCTCCACCCCGTGGGCCGCCGCGATCCCCCGGCACACCTCCACCAGGCCGTCCTTGGCCAGGCCCAGGGCGCGCGGCGAGAAGGCGCGTACGGTCGCGGAGAAGGTGGCGGTGTCCGGGATGACGTTGGTACGCGTACCCGCCTGGAAGGTGCCCACGGTCAGCACGACCGGGTCGAAGATGTCGACGCTGCGGGTGATCCACGCCTGGAGCGCGCCGACCATCTCGCAGGCGGGCTGGATGGGGTCCTTGGCGCGGTGCGGCATGGAGCCGTGCCCGCCGGCGCCGCGCACCGTCACGGTCAGCACGCTGGAGGAGGCCATCGCCGTGCCGCCGCGCCCGCTGAAGTAGCCCGCCTCGAAGCCCGCGGACATCACATGCAGGGCGTACGCGGCCTCGGCGCGCGGCCCAGCGGCGTCCAGCACGCCCTCCTGGACCATGTGCCGGGCCCCGTCCCAGCCCTCCTCGCCGGGCTGGAACATGAACACCACATCGCCCGCGAGCCGGTCGCGGTGCTGGGCCAGCACACGGGCGGCCCCGGCGAGCATGGTGGTGTGCAGGTCGTGGCCGCAGGCGTGCATATTGCCGTTGCCGGAGGCGAAGTCGAGGCCGGTGCGCTCGGCGACGGGCAGCGCGTCCATGTCACCGCGCAGCAGTACGGCGGGGCCGCCGGGCCTGGCGCCGCGCAGCACGGCCGTCACGGAGCTGAGGGACGTGCCGGTGGTGATCTCCAGCCCGAGCCCCTCCAGCGCGCCCAGCACGGTCTCCTGCGTACGTGGCAGCTCCAGACCGGTCTCCGGGGCGGCGTGCAGGGCACGGCGCAGCTGGACCAGGTCGTCCTGGAGGGCGTGGGCGTCCGCTAGAAGGTTCATAGGGCGAGGGTGCCACGGTAAAGCGGCCCGTCACAGGGGCGCCGACCCGCATTGTCCGAAGATCATCGGCGGACTGCCGCGCGCCCTGGGCCCCTTGACGGGATGGAGACGCCCGCTGGGGGCCGGGCACCGCGAACCCGCCGCTGTCCCTGCGCGCCCGGTCCCTGCGCATGTCCCTGTGCGCCCGCGGGGACGGTACCGGCCCCCTGGCCCGAACCGGACCGGACCAGACCGGACCAGACCGGATCAGGTCAGATCAAGTCAGGTCCGGCCAGGTCAAGTCAGGTCCGGTCAAGTCGGGTCAGAGGAGCCACGGCCGGCTCACCCGGTCAGCTGCTCCTGGGCGGTTTCCAGCGCTTCGGCCAGCAGCCGGGCGCCCTCCTCCGCCTCGGCGACCGACAGCGACAGCGGGGGCGCGATCCGCAGCACCGCGCCGGTCTGCCCGCCCTTGCCGATCAGCAACCCGCGCTCCCTGGCCGCCTCCAGGGCCAGCCCGGCGGCCTGCGGCGCGGGCTCGTCCGTCCCCGGCCGGACCAGCTCGACGCCGATCATCAGGCCGCGGCCGCGCACTTCCCGTACGAGGGGGAGCTTGGCGCTCACCGCCCGCAGCCGCTCGATGAGCAGTCCGCCCACCCTGCGGGCGTTGCCCTGCAGGTCGTGCTCCAGGAGATAGGTGAGGTTGGCCAGGCCCGCCGCCATGGTGACGGGGCTGCCGCCGAAGGTGGAAATGGAGTTGGCGGTGAGGGAGTTCATCACGTCCGCGCGGGCCACGACGCCGCCGATGGACATGCCGTTGCCGATGCCCTTGGCGAAGGTCAGCACGTCCGGCGGGCCGCTCGCGCCGTGCGCCTGCCAGCCCCAGAAGTGGTCGCCGGTACGGCCCCAGCCGGTCTGCACCTCGTCCGAGATCCACAGGATGCCGTGCCGGTCGAGCACCTCGCGGAAGGCGGCGTACAGGCCGTCGGGCGGGCCGGTGAAGCCGCCCACGCCCTGGACCGGTTCGGCGATCAGGGCCGCGACGCCGCCCGCCGTCTGCCCGAGCATGTCCTCCAAGTCGGCGGTGCAGGCGGCGATGAACTCGGCGTCGGTCAGGTGGGCGTAGGGGCCCCGCGTACGCACCCCGCCGTGCACGTACAGCGTTTGCAGCGGCGAGAGGCTGGTCGGCGACCAGCTGGTGTTGCCGGTGATGCTCACGGTCGAGAAGGAACGGCCGTGGTAGCTGTTGCGCATCGCCAGGATCTGGTTGGAGCGGCGGTAGGAAGTGGCCAGCAGCAGGGCCGCGTCGTTGGCCTCCGTACCGGAGGTGGTGAAGAAGACCCGGGCGTCGGGGATGCCGGAGAGCTGGGCGATGCGCTCGGCCAGCTCCACCATGGGGCGGGAGAGGTAGAGGGTGGAGGAGTGGATGATGCGGCCGGCCTGCTCGGCGACCGCTTTGGCCACTTCGGGCAGGGCGTGCGCGGTCATGGTGGTGAGGATGCCGCCGAAGAAGTCGAGATAGCGGTTGCCCTCGGCGTCCCAGACGTGCCGCCCCTCGCCGTGGGTCAGCTCGATGGGCCGCTCGTAGTAGAGGCCGAGCCAGTCCGGAGTGACGGCGCGGTGGCGGGCGTGCAGCTGGCGCGTCTCCTCGCTCATGGCTGCACCAGGCCCTCGTACGCGTCCGGGCGGCGGTCGCGGTAGAACGCCCACTGCTGGCGCACCTCGTCGATCAGCCCGAAGTCCAGGTCCCGCACCAGCAGTTCCTCCTTGGTGTCGCTGGCCTTCTCGCCGACGAACTGGCCGCGCGGGTCGACGAAGTAGCTGGTGCCGTAGAAGTCGTTGTCGCCGTACTCCTCGACACCGACCCGGTTGATGGCGGCGACGAAGTACTCGTTGGCGACGGCCGCCGCGGGCTGCTCCAGCTGCCACAGGTAGGCGGACAGGCCGCGGGAGGTGGCCGAGGGGTTGTAGACCAGCTGGGCGCCGTTGAGACCCAACTGGCGCCAGCCCTCCGGGAAGTGGCGGTCGTAGCAGATGTAGACGCCGATCTTGCCGACGGCGGTGTCGAAGACCGGCCAGCCGGCGTTGCCCGGCCTGAAGTAGTACTTCTCCCAAAAGCCCTTGACCTGCGGGATGTGGTGCTTTCGGTACGTGCCGAGCACCGTGCCGTCGGCGTCGATGACCGCGGCGGTGTTGTAGTAGAAGCCGGACTTCTCCACCTCGAAGACGGGCACGACGATCACCATGCCGGTCTCGCGGGCGAGTTCCTGCATACGCCGGGTGGTCGGGCCGTCGGGGACGGGCTCGGCCCAGCGGTAGTGCTCCGGCTCCTGGACCTGGCAGAAGTAGGGGGCGTTGAAGACCTCTTGGAAGCCGATGACCTTGGCGCCCTGCGCGGCGGCCGCGCGAGCGTACTCCTCGTGCTTCGCGATCATCGATTCGGTGTCGCCGGTCCAGGTCGCCTGTACCAGTGCGGCACGTACAACATCGGCCATGAGCTGCTCCTTTGTCGGGGCGTCAGCCAGCTGGCCACGCTGATCTACGCGTGTGGAGGTGACCGTAAGCCCCGTCACCCAGTGTGGCAAGACCATCCCGGGCACGGCGGGTCAGCGGGAGGGGGCTGTGGGGGCGTGTGCATGCGTGAAGGGGCGGGTGCTTGCGGGGGCGTCGCTTCCGGGTGGGCTTGCTCGGGGGCGGTCCGCTCCGGATCGGTCTGCCCGGGGGCGGTCCGATCCGGGCCGGTCTGCTCCGGGCCGGTCTGCTCCGGGCCGGCCTGCTCCGGGCCGGTCTGCTCCGGGCCGGTCTGCTCCGGGCCGGTCGCGGATCCAGGGTCAGGGGCCGAGCGTGAGTCCGGTGGCGCGCAGGGCGTGGACGGTGTCGCGGTGGCGGTGCGGGGAGACGGAGCGGGCGGCGGCGAGGAGGGGCGGCACCAGCGCGCCGGGGTCGACCGTCGCCACCACGGCCGTCTCCTCGGGCGTACGGGACTGTACGAGCGCGGCCAGGAGCCCGGCCGCCTCCTCGGCACGAGATGCGGCGAGCAGCGCCAGCACGAGGTCGGCCACCTCCCCCGCGGGGCGCGAGGTGGCCTGCCGGAGCAGCCGTACGCCGTCCGCGCCACGGTCCGCCGCGGCGAGGGCGTCGGCGGCAGCGGCCAGCCGCGCGGGCGGCAGCGAGGCCACCTCCCACAGCAGGGTGGGTACGTCCGCGCCCAGCCCTGCCGCTTCCAACTCGGCTATGAGTAAGGGGAGTTCGTCGGCGGGGCGGGCTGCGGCTGCGCTCAGTACGGCGTGCGCCTCGCCGCCGAGGCCCGCCGCGCGCAGCCGCGCGAGGTCCGCGACGGTCGCGGCGGCGGACTCCCTGGCGGGGGGGGGGGGGGGGGG